>NZ_JBIRXG010000026.1:0-109166 GCF_044388685.1 Streptomyces sp. NPDC020192
CCAGGAGAGCCGGACGGCCACTCCTGGGGAACCACTGAAGGCAAGCCCTGTTCAGCCACATCCGACCCTCCCGGGCCACCCAACAACTTACGGAGCCCCGTTGAGCCTCAGCTACCGCCAGCCTGGTGTCGTCCTCACCGACCGTCGCTTCACCGTGCCCCTCGACCATGCCGACCCGGGCGGCGAGACCATCGAGCTGTACGCCCGTGAGGTGGTCGCGAGCGACAAGGCCGGGCAGGACCTGCCCTGGCTGCTCTACCTCCAGGGCGGACCCGGCTTCGGGGCGAATCGTTTCGTCGGACGTCAGGCCTGGCTCGACCGCGCCCTGAAGGACTACCGCGTCCTCCTCCTCGACCAGCGCGGCACCGGCAGCTCCACGCCCGCCACCCGACAGACGCTCCCGCTGCGCGGCGGCCCGGCCGAGCAGGCCGCCTACCTCGCCCACTTCCGCGCCGACTCCATCGTCCGGGACTGCGAGGCCGTTCGCCTCGAGGTCACCGGCGGCACCCCCTGGACCGTGCTCGGCCAGAGCTTCGGCGGCTTCTGCACGGTGTCGTACCTCTCCCTCGCCCCCGAGGGTCTCACCGCCGCCGTCATCACCGGCGGCCTGCCCTCCCTGCGCGCCCACGCCGACGACGTCTACCGCGCCGCCTACCCGCGCATCGAGCGCAAGGTCACCGCGCACTACGCCCGCTATCCGCAGGACGTCGAGCGGGCCCGCCGTATCGCGGACCACCTCCTCACGCACGAGGTGGTCCTGCCGAACGGCTACCGGTTCACGGCCGAGGCCTTCCAGTCCCTGGGCCTGATGCTCGGCGCGAGCGACGGCAGCCACCGGCTGCACCACCTCCTGGAGGACGCCTTCGTGCGCACCCCGGGCGGCCCGGAGCTGTCCGACGCCTTCCAGGAGCAGGCCCAGACTCTGCTGTCGTACGCCGGCCACCCCCTCTACGCCCTCGTCCACGAGTCGATCTACGGCCAGGGCGCCCGCCCCACCGCCTGGGCCGCCGAGCGGATCCGCGCCGAGTTCCCCCAGTTCGACGCGGCGAAGGCCCTCGCGGGCGACGCCCCGGTCCTCTTCACCGGCGAGACGATCCACCCCTGGATGTTCGACACCGACCCCGCCCTGCGCCCGCTGCGCGAGACGGCCGACCTGCTCGCCGCCCGCCCCGACTGGCACCCGCTGTACGACCCGGCCCGGCTCGCCGCCAACGAGGTGCCGGTCGCCGCCGCGATCTACCACGACGACATGTACGTCGACACGGCCCACTCCCTGGAGACCGCGCGGGCCATCCGTGGTTTGCGGACGTGGGTGACCGACGAGTTCGAGCACGATGGGCTGCGGACGGGGGCGCCGAGGGTGCTGGACCGGTTGTTGGCGTTGACGCGGGACGAGGCGTAAAGCGCCGGGCGCCGGATCAGTGTGCCGCCCATGACCGAGCCGAAGATCAGCCAACTCCAGCCCATGCCCGCCGACTGGCAGCGCGCCCTCGCCGTGGTGGCCCACCCCGACGACCTGGAGTACGGCTGCTCCGCTGCCGTCGCCGCCTGGACCGAATCCGGCCGCGACGTCACCTACGTACCGGCGCCCCGCGGCGAGGCCGGCATCGACAGCCTCGACCCCGCCACCTGCGGTCCGTCGCACGAGCGCGAGCAGCGGGCCAGTGCGGCGGTGGTCGGCGTCGGCACCGTGGAGTTCCTCGACCACCGGGACGGCGACACCTGGGGCGACTTCGCCTGGAACACCCCGGACCACGTTGCCGTGGGCCGGGCCACCCGGAGCCCTGGAACGGCGTTCGCTGCTCGAACACCGCACCTACATCGAGGCGTTGACCGACCAGGACCCCGAGACGCACGTCCGCGACGTCCCGACCACGCAGACCACCGCCAACGCCGCACGCTTCGGCGACATGCCGGCGGTGACCTTCGAGGTCTTCAGCCGATGACCGAGCGCTTCCGCAGGTCAGTAGGCTTGTCGTCATGCCGGAACTGATAGCCGACCTCTCCGACCTGCGCGGTGACTGCGCCCAGTGCTTCGGGCTGTGCTGTGTCGCCCTGCCCTTCGCCAGGTCCGCCGACTTCGCACGCGACAAGCCGGCCGGCACGCCGTGCCCGAACCTCCAGGGCGACCACCGCTGCGGCATCCACGCCGATCTGCGGAAGAAGGGCTTCACCGGCTGCACCGTCTACGACTGCTTCGGCGCCGGACAGAAGGTCTCGCAGGTCACCTTCGGCGGGCAGGACTGGCGTACCGGGTCCAAGGAACACACCCGCCGGATGTTCGACGCCTTCCCGGTCGTACGGCAGCTGCACGAGCTGCTCTGGTATCTGACCGAGGCGCTCGGCCTGCCCGCGGCCCGGCCCGTCCACGCCGATCTGCGCAGGGCGCTGGCGGAGACCGAGCGGCTGACCCGGCAGACCCCCGAGGAACTGGCCGCGCTGGACGTCGCGGCGCACCGGCAGCAGGTCAATGTGCTCCTGCTGCGCACCAGCGAACTGGCCCGCGCGGGAAGCAAGAAGGGCAAGGGGAAGGGCGGCGGGAAGGACCGGCGGGGCGCGGACCTCATCGGGGCCCGGCTCCGCGGCGCCGACCTGCGCGGGGCGAGTCTGCGGGGCGCGTATCTCATCGCAGCGGACCTCACCGGTGCGGATCTGCGCGATGCGGACATGATCGGTGCGGATCTGCGGGACGCCGACTTGAGTGATGCGGACCTCACCGGCGCGTTCTTTCTCACCCAGCCGCAGGTGAATGCTGCGCGGGGCAGTGCCGGTACTCGGTTGCCGGGGTCAGTCAGCCGGCCGGCGCATTGGGCAACCAGCGGGTGAGATGTTCGGCTGTGGCTCCGTTGTGGTTTCTCGCGCCCACGCGGCGGTAGCCGCAGATTGAGCACAGCCCCGCGCCCCTTCGGGGCGCTTGTGCAACCCCAGTCGCAACCCCTCCGGCATCACCGTCAGGCGCTCAGTGACCCTCAGCTGGTAAGCAGGGTCGGCCTTCAGGTCGTAGCGGCGGAGCAGCAGGCCGAGGACGAGGGTTGCCTCGTGCAGGGCGAACTGGCGGCCGATGCAGGCGCGGGCACCGGTGCCGAAGGGCTTGAACGTGTGCGGGGGACGGGCTCGTACGGCGCTCGCGTCGAAGCGGTCCGGGTCGAAGCGCTCGGCGTCCTCGCCCCACACCTCGGGGTCGCGGTGCAGCATCGGGGTCAGGACGAGGGCCCAGGCGCCCCGGCGCATCGGATGGTCGCCGGCGAGCATCGTGTCCTGGCGGGCCTCGCGGGCGAAGGCGGGGGCGGTCGGCCAGAGGCGCAGCGATTCGTCCAGCACCCGGCGGACGTAGCGCAGCTTGGCGACCTGGTCGTAGCCGGGCTGGTCGGTGTCGCCCCAGACGCGGTCGACCTCGGCACGGGCGCGGGCGGCGATCTCCGGGTGGCGGGCGAGGTAGTACAGGGCGAAGGAGAGCGCGCCCGAGGTGGTCTCGTGGCCCGCCACCAGGAAGGTGATCACCTGCCTGCGGACGTTCTGCGGCGACAGCTTCTCGCCGGTCTCCGGATGGGCCGTGTCCAGCATCCGGTCCAGCAGGTCGCCGTCGCCCCGCCCGGACCGGCGCCGGGCGGTGACCAGGTCGTCGACCGTGCGGTTGAGGTGGGCCATGTCGGCCGCGTTGCGCCGGGCGGCGGCGCGCAGCAGCAGCGGGGCGACCGGTGCGGGCACGCTGTTCAGGCGCTGGGCGTAGGTGAGGGTGCCGATCATCGCGGTGACGAAGGGGTGCGGGCGGTCCCGCTCGAGGGAGCCGAAGTCGTGCCCGAAACCGGTGCGTGCGATCGTCTCCAGGGTCAGCTTGGTCATGTCCCCGGGCACGTCCACCGTGCGCCCGGCGGCCGCCTCCCGGTCCCAGTGGGCGGTCAGCCGGTCGGCGACCGCCAGCATCATGCCGTGGTAGCCCTCCATGGCCTCCCGGCTGAAGCCGGGCGCCAGGACGTCGTGCGCCAGTTGCCAGTTCGGCTCGTGGTTGTAGGCGGTGAACAGTCCGTCCCCGGCGACCGGCCGCAGATTGGCCACCCCGAGCCCGACGTGCTTGGCGAACCGGGACTCGTCGGCGATGTCGGCGGCGAGCCGCGCTCCCCAGACGAACACGAACTCCTTGCCGAAGGCCCGCCGCCGGAAGATGGGGCCCAGGTCGTGGGCGAGGCGCATCGAGTCCTGCACCGGGGTGCGCCGGTTCACACCGAGGACGTCGCCGAGCAGCGGCACCCGGCGTGGCGGATGCGGGATGCGGTCCAGCTCCGGCCAGCCCAGCCCGGCGCTGCGGAAACCCCTGGGCAGTTCGGTTTCTCCGGTGTGCGTCGTCTCCGCCATGACGCCGATCTCCCTTGATCCAGCGAACTGTTGAGCCGTGCCGCCCACGTGTTGTACGTGAGTTCAATAACCGGTGCCAGTCTGGTCCGCTTGTTGAACCGACGTCAAGTAAAGTGGCGCCATGCCCGCGAACCAGGGGGAGCGAGCCCGGCGCAGACTCAGTACGGCGGAACGCCGTGAGCAGCTGCTGTCGGTCGGCGCGAAGCTGTTCTCGGAGAGCCCCTACGACGAGGTGTGGATCGAGCAGGTCGCCGAGATCGCCGGGGTCTCCCGGGGCCTGCTGTACCACTACTTCCCGACCAAGCGGGACTTCTTCGCGGCGGTCGTGGAGCGCGAGAGTGAGCGCATGCTGCGCATGACGGCGGCCGAGCCGGGCGTGCCGGTGCGCGAGCAGCTCGCCGCCGGCCTCGACACCTACCTCGGCTACGTCCGCGCCCACGCCCATGGCTTCCGGGCCTTCCATCGCGCCGACGCGGCCGGCGACCAGGCCGTGCGCCGGGTGTATCAGCGGGCCCTGGCCGCCCAGGAGAAGCAGATCCTGGCCGCGCTCGCCGCCGACCCCGAGTTCGGGCCCGCCCTCGAGACCGCTCCCCATGTGCGGCTCGCCGTGCGCGGCTGGCTCGCCTTCACCACCGCCGTGTGTCTGGAGTGGCTGCGCGAAGGGGAGTTGAGCCAGGAGCAGGTGCGCGATCTGTGCGCGCGGGCGCTCCTGGGGGTCATCGCCTAGTCCCCCTTGAGTAGGGGAGTGGTTGGCGCACGTCCCGATCTCCGATAGGTTAGGCAAGGCTTACCTAAGGAGGTTTCGGGATGGGTGACGGGATGGGTGACACGCAGGACTGGACGGCCGCACCCGGCGCGGCGGAACGGGCGCGATCGGTGCTCGCCGTCGCCTGGTCGTGCGCGGTGACCGCGGACGGCGCCCGCGAGGAGTACGTCGGCGCGCACGCCGTGACCGACGACGGCGCCGTACGGCTCGCGGTGCCCGACGACAGCGCCCTGCTCACCGCCGCCGTCTGCGCCCCGCGCCAGGAGCCGTCCGCCGTGCTGGAGTTCGCCGACGTCGCCCCCGTACCGCTGCGGGGCCGGATCCGGGCCCGGCTCTATCTGGCGGGCTGGTTCGCCGCGGACGCCGGCGAGCTGCTGTTCCGGCCCACCCGGGTGGTGCTGCGACAGTCGTCCGGGGCCGTGGTCGTCGACCTCGACGAGTTCGCCGCCGCCCGGCCCGACCCCCTCGCCGGCGCCGAGGCCCGGCTGCTGACCCACCTCGCCGACGCCCACCCGGACGCCGTCGAGCGGCTCACCCGCCTGGTACGACCCGAGAGCCTGCACGCCGCGACCCGCGTGCTGCCCCTCGCCGTCGACCGGCACGGGCTGACCCTGCGCATCGAGCGCACCCGCGCCCACGGCGACGTACGCCTGCCCTTCCACACCCCCGCCGACGACGTCACCCAGCTCACCGAGCGCATGCACGCCCTCCTTGCCCAGGCGAGCGCCGCCGGCTGCCCCCGGGCGCTACAGCGGCAGCGCGCAGACGGCGACCGGTGAGGCGAACGGCTCGCCGGCCGGGGTGAGTTCGCCGGCCGAGGAGTCGACGTGGAAGACGGTGACCGTCCCCGAGCGCTGGTTCGCCGCGAACAGCAGAGCCCCGTCCGGCGAGAGGGCGATCTGCCGGGGGAAGTCCCCGCCCACCGGCACCGTGCCGAGCAGTCGCAGCCGGGCGCCACCGGCCTCGACCGCGTACCGCGCGAGGCTGTTGTGGCCCCGGTTGGCCAGGAACGCGAACCGGCCGTTCGCCGTCACCGCGAACTGCGCCGGGTAGTTGGTGGCGCCGCCCTCCGCCCCCGTGGACTGTGGCGCGCCGATCGCCAGACGCCCGGAGGCGGGGTCGTAGGCGCAGACGGCGGCCGTGTCGTCCACCTCGTTGGCCAGGTACGCGTACCGCCCGCCGGGATGGAAGGTCAGATGACGCGGTCCCGCCCCGGGCCGGGTGTGCGCCTGCGCCACCTCTGTGAGCGTGCCCTGGGCCTCGTCCAGGCGGTAGGTGTAGACGGTGTCGGTGCCGAGGTCGACCGCGAGGACATGGCCGCCGTCCGGGCTGGTGATGAACTGGTGTGCGTGCGGCCCCTGTTGACCCGGTCCCGGAGCCGGCGACGTGTGCGTGACCAGGTCGGTGCGCTCGCCGAGGGCACCCGAGGCGTCGATCGGGTGCACGGCCACGCTGCCCGACCCGTAGTCGGCGCTCAGCAGCCAGCGCCCGGAGGGATGCACCGACAGATGGCAGGGGCCCGCGCCGCCCGTCCTCCGGGTGCCGAGGATCCGCCGGTCCGCGAGGCGTACGGCCGTCACCGCGCCGTCGGTCCGCTCGTCCACCGCGTACAGCGTGCGCCCGTCCGGATGCACCGCGAGATACGACGGGTCGGGGACCCCGGTGAGCGTGCCGGACCCGGTGATCAGGCCGGTCACCGGGTCGTACGCGACCAGCCCGATGCCGGTGCCGCCGCCGTCGACGGAGGTGTAGGTGCCGACGTACAGAGGGCGGGGCCGAGTCGGTGGGTCGTCAGCAGGCGGATGTCCGCCGGCCGGTGCCGGGCCGGCCGGCGGGGCCGCCGGGGACGGCACCGCCACCACGGCCGCCGTGCCCGCCACGGCCCCGACGAACCGGCGCCTGCTCCAGCGCCCGCTCCCCGCCGCTTCCTCCGTGCCCATGCCGCACCTCAGGTCGTCACTCGCCCCGGTCGTGACAGCCACCTTGGCCCCGGCCGGCCGTCAACGGCAAGCAAGGCAACGGCGATTGCACGGAACGCAACCCGATTCACCACTCGCCGTCCTCCACCGGCTTGCCCGGGGCGTCCTTCAGCGGCTGCACCTGGCCGGCGGACGGCGCCTGCCAGGGGTCCAGGTCGTCCCCGAGCCAGTCACCGACCGGCTTGACCGCTTCCAGCGTGTCCGTGGGCGCCAGATCCCCGGCGTCGGCGTCGTAGTAGTCGTACCAGGGCAGTCCCGCGCTCGTGTACGCCGCCCGGTCCACCGGTGACGGCGGGGGCGCCTCGCCCGTGATGCGCCGCCAGTCGGGCGGCGTGACCAGGTGCACGAACACGCGCCCGGCGGGCTGCTCGGACCAGTCGGTGAGCGGCCGGTCGTCCCGGTACACCTCCTGGCGCATCGAGCCGCCGACCCCGAGACCCAGGGCGGCGGGCAGGGGCCCCGCGGCACCGGGCGCGGCCGGACTCGGCGCGGACATCATCATCGGCGCGCCGTACCCGCCCGACGGCCCGGCCGCCAGGGCCCTGCGCCGGGACGCCGCCTGCTCCTCCTCACGGCGCCGCCACTCGGCGAGCAGGTCGTCCCGCAGCGCGAACGACTGGAGCTGCACCCCGCCCCACGCCTCCTCGCCGGTGACCTGCCCCTCCACCGTCGCGCCGAGCCCCAGCGGCACCGCGACGAACTGCCGGACCGTCCCCTTGCCGGAGTTGATGCCGTCCAGCCAGGGCTGGCGGGGGAGCGCGACGTAGTTCTGCGGATCGCGGGTGAGGCGGTCGCTCCAGGGCTTGCCGGAGACCGCGCACACCTTCCCGACGCCGACCTGGAGCGCGGCCGGTTCCGTCGTCCCGGAGAAGCTCAACCACATCGCCTCGCGCAGATACATCGGCAGCATCACTCCGCCGCGCGCCCGCCACTCCTCGGGCACCCGGTCGGCGTGGTCGGCGATCCGCCGGACCGGGAACTCGCCCAGCCCCGGCGGCAGCGGATGCGTGCCCGTCTCGGGCAGCCGCAGCGTGCGGATGAACCGCACCACCGCCCCGCCCGGCAGGAGCAGCCTGTTTCCGTCGATCCGCACCTGTGCCCCGGCCATCCGGTCGTCCCCCTCGCCTCGCTCGTACGGTGAGAACGCTCACCGTCAGTGAGATCGTTCCCCCTCACGTTCGCCGAACCCCGTACGGTTCCGCCACAGCTCGTCCTGGACGCCGAGGCGCTCCCGCAGCCGGGTCATGCGCGGCAGCTTGGCCCGGTGCTCCCGGGAGACCTTGTCCAGTTCCTCCAGCAGGCGGCGGGTGCGGTGCTCGGTGTTCAGCTCGTCGATGATCCGGTTCGCCTCGGTGAGCACGGCGCCGAGCAGCTGCCAGTTCGACCAGTCCCTGCCGACCTCCTCCCGGAGCAGCTCGGCCAGCCGGTCGCGGGTGCCGGCCGCGGTGTGCAGCTCGGCCGTCAGACGGGCCTCGGCCGACTCGGCGTTCTCGCTGAGATGGGTGGTGACCAGCACCGCGAAGCTGACCACCGCGTCGCCGATCTCGGACAGCAGCTGCGCCACGGTCGCCCCGACCCCGGACGGGAACAGCTCCTCGGACCCGCGGGCCTTCGCCAGATCCGTGAAGGAACGGGCCAGCACCCGCAGGACCACCGTGCAGATCTCCAGCGTGTCGAGGCCGGTGCGCAGCACCACCCGGTGCAGCAGCCCCTCCTTGACCCGCGGGTTGAGCCGCAGGCTGTCCTCGGCCTGCCGCAGCGACGCGTCCACCTGGGCGATGTGCTGGTCCAGCAGCCGTGCCTCGTGCAGCCGCTCGGCCGCTCGTTGCCACGGGGTTCCGCCCGCGGCCTCCTCACCCATCCGCAGCATCAGCTGCCGCAACCGGCGTGCCAGGTCCTCGATCGAGCGGCCCGCCTCCTCCACCCACACCGGGGGCGGCAGCAGCAGATTGCAGGCCGTGCCGACGACCGCGCCGATCAGCGTCTCCACGATCCGCGCCCAGGCGGTGAACCCGACGGTGGTCACCCCGAGCACCAGCATGGCGCTGATCGCCACCTCGGCCACGTACTCGTCGACCCGCACCAGGTGCCCGACGGCCAGCGCGGCCACGATCAGCAGCGCCAGGCTCCACCAGGTCAGGCCCACCAGCACGCTGAAGGCGATGGCGACCAGCACCCCGGCCACCACCGAGTTCACCCGCCGGATGCCGTTGGTGAGGGTGGCGTAGAAGGTCACCTGGACGACCAGCAGCGCGGTCAGGGGCGCGGTGAGGGGCGCCGGCTCGGGGCTCAGCCGGAGGGCTACGACGTAGGCGATCGTCGCCGCCGTCGCCGACCGCAGCGTCTGGACGACCACCGGCTCCCGCCGGCGCTCCAGCAGGCGCGGCAGTCCCGCGGACCACTTCCGTACGACGTGCATCCCTTGCCGTGTTCCCGTTCCCGGCACCCGCCGAACGCACCCGGTCGGGGGCCTGGGTCCACGAGGCGCATGCTGCCTGGTCGGGGGGCTGAGGTCGGTGGTGCGGTCGTCGCACGGTCGGGTGTCCGGGGTGTGCGGGGGACCTGGGGTGTAGGGCGCGCCGCGATGGTCGGAGGGCCGGGGTCTACGACGCGCTCGCCGACCCACCGGGAGCCCCAGGGCTACGACCCCGATGCCGCGCGGTTGCGTGAGCGGTAGCCGGCGACTTTCGCCAGGTTGCCGCAGCGGTCCATGGAGCACCAGCGGCGGCGGCGGGCCTGGGAGTCGTCGAGGAAGAGCAGGGAGCAGTCGGGGTTGCCGCACTCCTTGACGCGGTCCAGCAGTGGGCCGCCGACCAGCAGGACGGCGTCGCGGGCCACGGTGGCGAGGGCGGCGCGGGCCGGTTGGCGGGCCGCCCAGCGCCGGGGGCCCAGCTGGGGCGCGAGGTCGGGCCGGGCCGCGACCTCATTGACCAGCGCCACGTCCGCGACCTCCG
The DNA here is from genome assembly GCF_044388685.1 of Streptomyces sp. NPDC020192. Classification (NCBI taxonomy): domain Bacteria; kingdom Bacillati; phylum Actinomycetota; class Actinomycetes; order Kitasatosporales; family Streptomycetaceae; genus Streptomyces; species Streptomyces sp. NPDC020192. The sequence continues at coordinate 10,053 of NZ_JBIRXG010000026.1, forward strand.
GCTCGCGCCCGGCCATCGCCGCCCGCAGCACGCCGTACACCGCCTCGCGCAGTGCGCGCGCCCCGGTGAGGTCGCGTGGGCCGACCGTGATCGGCTCGTCCCCCACCGCCAGGCCCGCCTCGGTGATCCAGCGCGCCAAGGCAGCGGGGTCGGGGATCCGTTCGACGGGGGTGGCGTGCCGCTTGCCGAGCGTCGCGACGAAGTCGAGGCACGGGCGGCCGCCGAAGAAGGGGAAGGCGAGTGCGGACTCCGCTGGCTGGCTCATGGCGGCAGCCTACCGCGCGACACCATTTCATGAGGTTTCTTGACACCGGTTGAAGCAGTGTCGCAAAGTGACACCACTTCAACCGGTGTCGGCATGGGGCGGCGCCGGAGTCTTCCGAGCAGGGGTGGGTGTGTCATGCGAGCGGTGCGGATCGAGGAGTTCGGCGGGCCCGAGGTGCTGGTGCCGACGGAGGTGCCGGACCCGGTGCCCGGCCCGGGGCAGGTGCTGGTGCGGATCGCGGCGGCGGGCGTGAACCGCGCGGACGCGCTGCTGCGTGCCGGTTCCTACCACCGGGCCGGGCGGCCCCCGCTGATCCCGGGCGCGGAGGCGGCCGGCACCGTGGCCGCGCTGGGCGAAGGAGTCACCGGATTCCGCGTCGGGCAGCCGGTGATCGCGTTCAACGGCGCCGAGTCACCCGGCTACTACGCCGAGTTGGCCGCGGTGTCCGCCCGCCAGGTGGTCGCGCTGCCCGACGGCCTGGACCCGGTCGAGGCGGCGACCCTGCCCATCGCCTGGCTCTCCGCCTGGTACTGCCTGCGCAGCCTCGCCCGGATCACCGCGGGGGAGACGGTCGTGGTCAAGGCCGCCGCGAGCGGGGTCGGCACGGCGGCCGTGCAGATCGCCGCCGAGGCCGGCGCCCGGGTCGTCGCCCTCGCCAGGTCGGCCGAACGGGCGACATGGGCGGGGAAGTTCGGGGCGTCCGACGTCGTCGACACCTCCCGGTACGCCGGTGACGGGGAGGTCGAGGAGGTGCTGCGGCTCACCGGCGGACGCGGTGCCGACGTCGTCCTCGACACCGTGGGCGGCGACTCCCTCGGGCGGAGCCTGCGCGAGACCGCGCACGGCGGCCGGGTCGTTTCCCTCGCCAACGTGGCCCTGGCCCCGAGCACCCTGGACACCCGCGACTTTTACCCGAAGAACATCGCGATCCTCGGCTTTCAGCTCACCAACCTGCAACTCCACGGCGGCTACGATCCCCGCCCCGACCTGCGTGAACTCGCCGAGCGCGCGGCCGCCGGCGCCTACCGGGTGCCGGTCGAGACCGTGCTGCCGCTCGAGCGGGCCCGCGACGCGCACGAACGGCTGGAGAGCCGGGACAACCGGGGCAAGATCGTGCTCAGGGTGGAGTGAACCGGCCGTCGGGCCCTGGGGCTTCAGACGTACAGCTTGTCGAGGAACGCGTGCAGATTGCCCGTGGCGCGGGCGATCTGCTCCTCGAGCGTCAGGCTCTCCTCGATCCGGATGCCCGACTCCGGGATCTTCCTGCCCCGCACGTACAGCGAACACGCCAGGTCGGTGCACATGTACAGACCGACCGAGTTGCCCTCGCGTCCCGCCGGTCCCGCCTTCCGTGCGGTCATCAGCGACACCCCGCCGCGCGGATGCGTGGTCAGGCACACCGAGCACATGCTGCGGTGCAGGAACCCGCGCTGCGAGGCCTGGAAACGCAGGGCGACGCCCATGAGTCGTTCGTCCCGTTCGGTGACGAGATAGCTGCGGTCAGGCGCGCCCGGATCCCGCCAGCCGAGGAAGTCCAGGTCGTCCCAGGGGCGTTCACCGAGGTCGCGTGGGACCGCCAGCCGCTTGGCCTCCCCCTTCGAGCAGTTGACGAAGGAGTCGCGGATGTCCTGCTCGGTGAGCGATTTCATGGGGGAAGTCCTTCGGGATCGGTTCGGGATGCGGTCCGGCGTCCTGCCGTACCTAGGATGTCTAGGTTTACGGCTAGCGTATGTAGCCATGGGGAGGGTGGGCCAATGGATTTCCGGTACGGGCTGCAGCCACCCCCAGGACGGGCGACGCCCGGCTCGACCGCGGGCACGAGCAACCCCCACGCACCCGCAGCCGACGACGCGCCCTACTCCGGTGCCTCCCGCACCCCCGCCTCCGGCGGCCACACCCCCGGCGCGAGAACCCCCAACGCATAGGCCCGGGCGACCAGTTCGGTGCGGTTGGCCGCGTTCCAGCGGGCGGACAGCCGGCGTAGGTGATAGGTGACGCCGTCCCTGCTGAGGCCCAGTTCGCGGGCGGCGGTGGCCGTACTCGCGCCGCCCGCCAGCAGGGCCAGCACCCGGCCCTCCACCGGGGTGACCCGGGCCGCCGGCTCCGGTGCGGGCGGCGCGCACTCGCCCCGCACCCGCAGCATCACCAGGAGGGCCGGTGTCTCGTCCACGGTGTCGCTCACCGGGTCCGCCGTCAGCTCTCCGAACCGCTCCGCCCCGCCGGGCGCGCGCCAGCGTACCGACACCTGGTAGCGCGAGCGGTGCCGCAGCCGCAGTGCCTCGGCGATCCGCTCCACCTGGCCGGCCTCCTGCGGGCGGAACAGCCCCAGTACGTCCCGGCCGCGCAGCCGCCCCGGTGTCGTACCGCACTCCGCGGCCATCGCGGGATTCGCCAGCACCACCAGGCCGTACACATCGCACACCGCGACCGGCACCGACACCCGGTCGAAGACCATCAGGGCCCGGTTGCGCCAGACGACCGCGTCGGCCCGCCCCAGGTCCATGCCCACCTCCCGACGTGTCGAGCCACCACCTCGTCCAGGCTCACCCGAACTCATCCAAGACGAACATCCAGGTCAGCGGCAAACCGCCGCCCGCGCCTCCGAGCCCCGGACCCGTGCCCGGCGCAAGCCCCGCAACCAAGTTTTGACTGCGGAAACGTGTAGTGCCGGGGCACGGGCACGCGCCGCCGCTCGCCCACCCTGGAACGCGGTACTCCGTTACCCCGAGTACTCCGTTACCGCGAAAGGCAGTTGTCGCGCCATGCCCCCCACCGCACCGCACCCCGATCCGGCCGGACCCCTGCCCGGCGTCCCCGTCGTCGACATCACCGCCACCGGTCCCGGCCGCACCCCCATTCAGCAGGTCATGGAGCTGATGCGCGGCCACGGCCCGGTGCTGGTGCGCCGGCTGCACGGCCGGGACGTGATGTTCGTCGCCGACGCCGACCTGGTCGCGGACCTCGCCGACGAGGAGCGGTTCGCCAAGCACATCGGGCCCGCCCTGGAGAACGTGCGCGCATTCGCGGCCGACGGCCTGTTCACGGCGTACAACGACGAGCCCAACTGGGCCAAGGCGCACGACATCCTGATGCCCGCCTTCGCGCTCGGCTCGATGCGCACCTACCACCCGGTCATGCTCAGGGTGGCCCGCCGGCTCATCGACTCCTGGGACCGCGCGGCCCGCGACGGGCGGGCCGTGAACGTGCCCGACGACATGACCCGCATGACCCTCGACACCATCGGACTGGCCGGATTCGACTACGACTTCGGCTCCTTCGAGCGTGACGATCCGCACCCCTTCGTGGAGTCCATGGTCCGCTGCCTGGAGTGGAGCATGACCCGCCTGGCCCGCACCCCCGGCGAGGACCACTCCGCCGCCGACGCCGCCTTCCGCCGCGATGCCGACTACCTGGCCCGGGTCGTGGACGACGTCATCGCCTCCCGCGCCGGCACCGACCAGAGCGGCGCCGAGGACCTGCTCGGACTCATGCTCAGCGCGCCGCACCCCGCCGACGGCACCACCCTGGACGCGGCCAACATCCGCAACCAGGTCATCACCTTCCTGATCGCCGGCCACGAGACGACCTCCGGCGCGATGTCCTTCGCCCTGTACTACCTCGCCAAGCACCCCGCCGTGCTGCGGCTGGTGCAGCGCGAGGCCGACGCGCTGTGGGGCGACAACCCTGACCCGGAGCCGTCGTACGACGACATCGGCCGGCTCACCTACACCCGCCAGGTCCTCAACGAGGCGCTCCGGCTGTGGCCGACGGCCGCCGCCTTCAGCCGCAGGGCCCGCGAGGACACCCTGCTCGGCGGCCGCATTCCGCTGCGCGCCGGGCAGGCCGTCACCGTGCTTGCGCCGATGCTGCACCGCCAGCCCGTGTGGGGCGACAACCCGGAGCACTTCGACCCCGAGCGGTTCACCGCCGAGGCGGAGGCGGCCCGCCCGGTGCACGCCTTCAAGCCCTTCGGCACCGGGGAACGCGCCTGCATCGGGCGGCAGTTCGCGCTGCACGAGGCCATCATGCTGCTCGCGATGCTGGTCCACCGCTACCGGCTGCACGACCACGCCGACTACCGGCTCCACGTCAAGGAGACCCTCACCCTCAAGCCCGAGGGCTTCACCCTCACGCTCACCCCGCGCACCCCCGCGGACCGCGTCCACGCCCCGCTGCCCGGCACCGCCCCCGCGCAGGCCGACCAGACCGTGGCCTCGGGCACCCTGCCGGCCCGCGTCCGCCCCGGCACCAGCGCCCTGTTCCTGCACGGCAGCAACTACGGCACCTGCCGCGCCTTCGCTGCCCAGCTCGCCGACGAGGCCGCCGCCGTGGGCTGCGCCACCGAGGTCGCCGCCCTGGACGCGTACGCGGACGGGCTGCCCACCGACCGGCCCGTCGTCATCACCGCCGCTTCCTACAACGGCCGCCCCACCGACGACGCCGGTGCCTTCACCGCCTGGCTGCAGGGCACTTCCGACCTGACCGGTGTGATCTACGCCGTCCTCGGCGTCGGCGACCGCAACTGGGCCGCCACCTACCAGCAGGTCCCCACTCGCGTCGACGCCCGCCTCGCCGAACTCGGCGCCACCCGGCTGACCGAGCGGGCCGCCGCCGACGCCTCCGGCGATCTCACCGGCACCGTACGGGAGTTCACCGCCCGCCTGCGCACCGCCCTGCTGACCGAGTACGGCGACCCCGACGCCACACCGCGGAGCGCGGACGAACCCGCCCACGCCTACGAGGTCCGCACCCTCACCGGTGGCCCGCTGGACGCCCTCGCCGAGCGCCACGACCTGGTCCCGATGACCGTCACCGAGGCGTACGACCTCACCGCGCTCGCGTACCCGCGCACCAAGCGGTTCCTGCGCGTCGCCCTGCCCGAAGGTGTCACCTACCGCACCGCCGACCACCTGACCGTGCTCCCCGCCAACGCCCCGGAGCCGGTGGACCGCGCCGTCGCCGCGTTCGGCCTCGACCCCGACGCCGTGCTGGACATCCGGGCCACCCGCCCGCGCCGCGACGGCCTCGCCGTGGACCGGCCACTGACTGTGCGTCAACTGTTCACGCGGCACGTCGAGTTGCAGGAGCGGCCGACCGCCCGGCAGCTGGCCCTGCTCGCCGAGGCCAATCCCTGCCCGCCCGAGCGCGCCGCCCTCGCCGCCGTCACCGCAGAGGAGCCGCGTACCCTGCTGGAAATCGTCGAGGACCACCCCGCCCTGCGCGGCGCCCTAGGCTGGCCGCTCCTGCTCGACCTGCTGACCCCGCTGCGGCCCCGCCACTACTCGGTCTCCTCCTCACCGGCCGTCGACACGGGCCAGGTCGACCTGATGGTCTCCGTGCTGGACGCCCCCGCCCGTTCGGGTCGCGGCCGCTACCGGGGCACCGGGTCGGGCCACCTCGCCGCCCTGAAGCCCGGCGACACCGTGTACGCCCGCCTCCAGCCCTGCCGCGAGGTCTTCCGGATCGACAGCTCGGCGCCGGTCGTGATGATCGCCGCCGGCACCGGACTCGCCCCGTTCCGCGGCGCCGTCGCCGACCGCGTCGCGGCCCGCGCCACGGGTGCCGAACTCCCGCCCGCGCTGCTGTACTTCGGCTGCGACGCCCCCGACGCCGACTTCCTGCACGCGGACGAACTGCGGGCCGCCGAGAACGCCGGTGCCGTCTCGCTGCGCCCGGCCTTCAGCGCCGCGCCGGAGAACGGCGCCCTGTTCGTCCAGCACCGCATCGCCGCCGAGGCCGACGAGATCTGGGGCCTGCTGAACTCCGGTGCCCGGATCCACGTCTGCGGCGACGGCTCCCGTATGGCACCCGGTGTGCGCGAGGCGTTCCGTACCCTGTACCGGGAACGCTCCCACGCCGACGAGACGGCGGCCGAACACTGGCTGAACTCGCTGGTGGCGGACGGGCGTTACGTCGAGGACGTGTACGCGGCCGGCTGAGCCGCGGGGGAGGGGCGCGGTGGAGGACGCGAAGGCCGGGGAATCCGAGGAGCGGGCCCTGCGGGTCCTGGCCGCGGCGGGCCTCGCACCCGCCCGGCTGGCCGGGGTGCGCCCGCTCAGCGGCGGCACCTACAACACCGTCGAGGAACTGCGGCTCACCGACGGCGGCCGCTACGTCCTGAAGACCGCGCCGACCGGGCCGGGGCTCCGCTACGAGTCCCGGCTCCTCGCCGCCGAGACGGAGTTCTGCCGCGCCGCCGCCGAGGCCGGCGTCCCCGCACCGCGCACCGTCCACACCGACGACGGTCCCGCCGTACGGCACACCCTCCAGACCCGCTGCCCCGGCACTCCCTGGGACGACTCCCTGTCGGAGGCCGAACGGGCAGTCCTGCGCCGGGAGTTGGGCGCCCAGGTGGCCCGGCTGCACCGGATCACCGGACCCGCCTTCGGCTATCCCTCCGGCGCGCTCGGCCCGCTCGTCCCCGACTGGCGTACGGCGTTCACCGCGATGCTCGGCGCCATCCTGGACGACGCACGCCGCTACGCCGCCGAACTGCCGCTCCCCGCCGACAAGGCGGCCCGGGTGCTCGCGGCCGGACACGGCGCCCTGGACGAGGTCACCGTCCCGCGCCCGGTCCACTTCGACCTGTGGCAGGGCAACATCCTGGTCCACCGCACCTCCGACGGACCCCGCATCGGCGGGCTCATCGACGGCGAGCGCATGTTCTGGGGCGACCCGGTCGCCGACTTCGTCTCCCTGGCCCTGCTCGGCGACATCGAGCAGGACGAGGACTTCCTCACCGGGTACCGGGAGGGCGGCGGCCGGGTCGTCTTCGATCGCCCGGAGCGGATCCGGCTCGCCCTGTACCGTGCCTATCTGTACCTGATCATGCTGGTCGAGACGGTTCCGCGGCAGGCCGGGGAGGCCCATGTCCGGTGGGTCCGGGAGACGGTCGCGCCCCACCTCGTCGCCGCGCTGGACGACGTCGCACGGCTCACGCGTGACGCATAACGGGATCCATTCCTTAGATCAGAGCATGAAATAAGACGGCGGGAAAGTCGCGTTCCGGCTGCCCGAAGGGGTATGTTGCAGGTCGGGCAGGGTTCGTGAAGGGAGCCGCATGGCGGGGCGGAACGGACGCACGGTACGCGACCTCAGGCGGGGCAACCGCACGGCCGTGCTGCAGAAGCTGTACTTCGACGGCCCGCTCAGCCGGTTCGAGCTGGGCCCGGCGACCGGCCTGAGCTCCGGCTCGGTCAGCAACGTGGTCGCCGACCTGATCGCCGACGGTCTGGTGGAGGAGGCCGGCAGCGTCGACTCCGACGGCGGCCGGCCGCGCACCCTGCTGCGCGTCGCCCCGCACAGCGGACAGATGATCGGCGTCGACGTCGGCGAAACCCGCGTCCGGGTCGAGCTGTTCGACCTGGCTCTGACCGAACTCGCCCGCACCGAACGCCCGTTGGCACCCCAGGGCTACGATGCCGAGGTGATCGCCGGCCACATCCGGGACGGCATCGCCGAGGTCCTCGGCGCCGAACAGGCCGCGCCCGAGCGGCTGCTCGGTGTCGGCGTCGGCGTTCCCGGCATCGTCGAGCACACCCCGGACCGGGGCGCCGTCGTCCACGGCCAGACCATCGGCTGGGACGCCGTACCGCTGGAACAACTGCTCCGCTCGGCCTCCCGGCTCCCCGACGAGATCCCGTACTTCATCGACAACGGCGCCAAGACCCTGGGCCAGGCCGAGATGTGGTTCGGGGCGGGACGCGGCGCCCGCAACGCCGTGGTCGTGCTCTTCGGCTCCGGCGTCGGCGCCTGCCTGGTCACCCCGGAGGTGGAGCACGGGCGGGCCGTGGAGTGGGGGCATCTGACGGTACGGGTGCGCGGGCGGCGCTGCCGGTGCGGGGCACCCGGCTGCCTGGAGGCCTACGCGGGCGCCGAGTCGCTGCTCGCCCGCTGGCGCGAGGCGGGCGGCCGGCCGCCAGGGGACACGGACGAGGAGACCGCGCTCACCGCGATGCTGGCCGCCGCCTACCCGCCCGAGGGCACCGAGACCGACCCGGTGGCCCTCGCCGTCCTGGAGGAGACCGCCGAGTACCTCGGCGCGGGCCTGTCCGACCTGATCAATCTCTTCCAGCCCGAGCGGATCATCGTCGGCGGCTGGGCCGGGCTCCAGCTCGGCACCCGCTTCCTGCCCGCCGTACGCCGCCACGCGGCGACGTACGCGCTGCGCCACCCGGCCGACAAGGTCACCATCGACCTCGGTCGGCTCGGCCCCGACGCGGTCACCGTCGGCGCCGCGATCCTGCCGCTGGCCGACTTCTTCGCCAGCGGCGGCCGCCGTCCCGAACCGGTCGCCGAGGACCGCCTGCCGGCCTGGCGCGCCGCCCTGCGGGAGCGCTCCCCGCGCTGAGCGGACCCCGGCACGGGCCAGGGGTACGGCCATGACATGGCAGGTAATCGACCCGTGCGCGGGATCCGGGGAGTATCGGTGACGTCAGCGCGACCGAGCAGCGTCGCACCTGGTCCCGACAGCCGAGGAGGCACCCCATGCCGTACTTCGAGAGCCCCGTCGACGGTACCCGCCTGCACTACATCGACCACGGCCCCGCGACCGGCCCCGTCGCCGTCTTCGTCGCCAGCGCCTACCTCGGTCACGAGATGTGGGAGTACCAGACCCTGCCGCTCGCGGAGGCCGGCTTCCGCTGCGTGGCGCTGGACCGGCGGGGCCACGGCCGTTCCGAGGACACCTGGTCCGGTTACGACCTCGACACCCTCGCCGACGACCTGTACGGCCTGCTCGACCACCTCGACCTCGGCGGGGTCACCCTCGTCGGGCACTCCGTCGGCACCGCCGAGGTGATCCGCTGCCTGACCCGACACGGCACCGCACGCGTGGACCGCGCCGTCCTCGTCGCCGGGGTCAGCCCCGGGATCGTCCGCTCGCCGAACCTCCCGGAGGGCCTCGACCCCGCCCTCGTCCGCGCCGACGAGGAGTCCTTCCGGCGCGACCGGGCCGCCTGGTTCACCCGCTTCGCGGACGACTTCTTCGCCGTCCAGCAGCCCGGCAACGACGTCTCCCCGGCCTACGTCCGCCATCTGATCGACCGCTGCATGGTCGCCTCGCCCCGCGCCTCGACCGGCGTCCGGTCCGTCGTCGCCGGCCTGGACATCGCCGCCGAACTGCCCGGACTGGACCTGCCGGTACTGGTCGTGCACGGCACCCACGACACCTCCGCGCCGCTGGCCCTCACCGGCGAGCGGGTGGCCCGGCTGGTGCCGGACGGCACCCTGAAGGTGTACGAGAACGGCGGCCACGGCCTGTTCGTGACCCACGCGGCCCGGCTCACGGCCGACCTGCGGGACTACATCGAGGCCGGCGCCGTACGGACCGTCGAGCTTGCCGGTGAGGGCGCGGGCGGGCGGTGAGCCAAGAGAAAGCCCCGGCCGTGACGGGGGAATCACGACCGGGGCGGTCTGGCGGTGGGCTCACCCACGCTTGGTTTAACGGACAACCATCCTCCGCTGTTCCGAGCCGGTCCGTGACCTGTGTCACCGGCCCTCCCGGGTCCAGGCCAGCAGCTCGTCGGCCGACCAGGTGGTCACCACCCGCTCGGCGGGCACCCCGCACTCCTCGGCCCGCGCGCAGCCGAGGATCTGCCAGTCCAGCTGGCCCGGGGCGTGCGCGTCGGTGTCGACCGAGAACAGCACCCCCGCGGCAACGGCCCCGCGCAGCAGCCGCCGGGGCGGGTCCAGCCGCTCGGGACGGCTGTTGATCTCCACGGCCGTACCGGACTCGGCGCACGCGGCGAACACCGCGTCCGCGTCGAACTCCGACTCCGGCCGCCCCCGCCCCGTGACCAGGCGCCCGGTGCAGTGCCCGAGCACGTCCGCGTGCGGATTCCGTACGGCGGCCACCATCCGCCGGGTCATCGAGCGGGCGTCCATCCGCAGCTTGGAGTGCACCGACACCACGACCACGTCCAGCCGCTCGAGCAGCTCGGGCTCCTGGTCCAGCGAGCCGTCCTCGAGGATGTCGCACTCGATGCCGGTGAGCAGCCGGAACGGCGCCCAGCGCGCGTTCAGCTCCGCCACCTCCTCCAGTTGCTCCCGCAACCGCTCCGGAGACAGACCACGGGCCACGGTCAGCCGCGGGGAGTGATCGGTCAGGGCCGTCCACTCGTGCCCGAGCGCGGCCGCCGCCCGGCCCATCTCCTCGATCGGGCTGCCCCCGTCGGACCAGTCCGAGTGGGTGTGACAGTCCCCGCGGATCAGCGCCCGCAACCGCGCACCGGCGCCCTCGGGTGGCGCGATCCCGCTCTCCGCCTCCAGCGTGCGCAGATAACCGGGCACCTGACCGGCCAGCGCCTCCCGCACCACCTGCGCGGTCTTTGGCCCGACCCCCTTCAGCGCCTCCAGCGTCCCCGCCGCCGCCCGCTCGGCGACCTCGCCCTCGGGCAGTGCGGCCAGCGTGCGGGAGGCGGTACGGAAGGCCTTCACCCGGTAGGTGGGCGCGAGCGACCGCTCCAGCAGGAAGGCGATCCGGTCCAGGGCGGCGAGGGGATCCATGCACCCAGGTTGGACCAGGCGCCCGCGAGGGGCGCGGGGAACGGCACGGTTCTAGGCTCTATTGCATGACCGAACAAGGAGTGCCCCACATCTCCCATCCACGGGTCCTCGTGCTCGGAGTGTGCAAGGGCAAACCGGGCGAGCCGCCCTTCCGGATCATGGAGATCGACGGTCAGGTGATCGGGGAGGCCAGGAACGTCACCGACGTACTGGAGACCGCCGCCTCCTACGGCGTCGCCATTCACGACATGGACGACCCGGACGTGGTCCGCTGGGTCGGCGGAGACAAGTACACCTGGACGCTGCGCCACTGAGCCACGTCCGGCGGCAACACCCTGGTACGGGACCTGTTTCTGACGCCCTGCCAGTCATGGATCGGTCACGCCCTGGGTAAGGAATTCACCTGACCGGCGTAATTGCGATCTCATGCGGTTAAAGAATGAGCCTGGGAGCGGTGAGAGTTTCCTTGAAAGGGAGCCTCATCGGCGTTGCGGACGTCTTCGGTGACGAAGACTGCTGCGCATGGCCACGAACGTCCTCGACGCAGCCGTCCCCACCGGTGCCGTCCGTCGCCCACCATGGAGATCACCCCAGGGTGAGCCCGCGTACGCCCGCCCCGCGCTGCTGGTCCTCATCGTGCTCGCCGCCGTGCTCTTCACCTGGGGCATCCAGCGCAGCGAGTACCACACGTTCTACGCGAGCGCGGTCCACAGCATGACGGAGAGCTGGAAGGCCTTCTTCTACGGCTCCTTCGACCCCGGGAATTCCATCACGCTCGACAAACTGCCCGGATTCCTGTGGCCGCAGGCGCTGTCCGCCCGCATCTTCGGATTCCATCCGTGGTCGGTGACCCTTCCCCAGGTCCTGGAGGGCGTGGCAAGCCTGCTGGTGCTGTACCGCCTGGTGCGCCGCTGGGCCGGGGTGCACGCGGCGCTGATCGCCGGCGCGGTGTTCGTGGTGACGCCCGTCGCGATCGGGCTGTTCCGCACCTCGGTCGAGGACCCCATGTTCACGCTGTGCCTGCTGCTGGCCGCCGAGGCCACCCAGCGGGCCGCCCGGTCCGGCCGGCTGCGCCCGCTGGTCATGGCCGGTGTGTGGATCGGCGTCGCCTTCCAGGCCAAGATGCTGGAGGCATGGGTCATCCTGCCCGCGCTCGCGCTGGTCCACCTGATCTCGGCACCGCTCCCGATGCGCAGGCGGCTGGCCCACCTCGGCCTCTCCGCCCTGGTGATGACCGCCGTGTCGGCCTCGTGGATGGTCGCCGTCACCCTCACTCCGGCCAAGGACCGGCCCTATGTGGACGGCACCACCAACAACTCGGCGTTCAGCATGGTGGTCGGCTACAACTTCCTGACCCGTTTCTCCTCGCTCGGCATCGACGCGGCCTCCACGGGCAGCGTCAGCAGCCAGTTCGGCGGAGGCGGTCACGGCGCCGCCGAGCAGCGGGCGGGCCAGGGGTCCGGTCACCGTGCCGTCGGCGCGGGCGGTGCGCAGGGCGCCGGAGCGGGCCGGGACCTGCGCGGCTCGACCGCCGCCGGGGCGGCGGGCCGGTACCAGGCGGCCGGCGGGCCCGGCGGCGACCAGGACGGCTGGTCGAAGATGTTCGACAAGGCGCTCGCCTCCCAGACCGGCTGGTTCTACCCGATCGCCGCGATCGCCGCGGTGTGCGGACTGCTGTGGTCCCGGGGCCGGCCGCGCACCGACCGGGGGCGCGCCGGGTACGTCCTGTGGAGTACCTGGCTCGCCCTGTACTTCCTGGTCTTCAGCGCAGGCAGCGTCGCCGGGCACACGTACTACATGGGCGTGATCGCGGTGCCGCTCGCCGCGCTCACCGGCGCCGGGACCGTGCTGATGTGGCGCGCCTACCGGGCCGGCGGGCCCCGCGCCTGGGTCCTGCCCGGCGCGGTCGCGGCGACGGCGGCCTGGGCCGCGTACCTCTCCGGGCAGTTCCCGTCGTTCGTGCCCTGGCTGCCGCCCACCGTGGCCGTGCTCGGTCTCGCCGGCCTGGCGCTGCTCCTCGTGGCCCGGCCCGGTCGGCCGCGCGCCGGCGGCCGGCTCGCGTTCGCCGGTCTCGCCGCCTGCCTGGCCGCCCTGCTCATCGCGCCGAGCGCGTGGGCGGTACAGGTTTTCACTCCGTCGTACCGCTCCAACGTCATGGGCTCGGTCGGCCCGAACGGTGTGGCCCGCAGCCATGTCACGGCGGCCGCCGGGGCCGGACGGTCCGGGCAGCCGGCATGGGCCGGCGGCGGGGCGCTCGGCCGGGCGAGCCGCGGCAGCACGCGTGGCATGAGCCGGGCCGGCTCCGGTGCCTGGGGCGGTTTCGGCAACACCGCCACCGGCGGCGGACTGAACGCGACCCAGCACCGGCTGCTCGCCTACACCCGCGCCCACCAGGGCTCCGCCGCCTATGTGTTCGCCACCAGCGGCTGGAGCTCGGCGGCGCCGTACATCCTGGCGGCCGGCGCCCACGTCCTGCCGCTCGGCGGCTTCAGCGGCCGCGTGCCCTTCCCGACCGAGGCCCGGTTCCAGCAGCTGGTCGCCACCGGCCAGGTGCGGTACGTGCTGCTGAGCGGCGGCCGGGGCACGGGCTCCCTGCCGGGGTACGGCGAGAAGCCGGCGGGCTTCCACGGCAGGAGGACGGAGGACGGCACCGGCGGCACGGTCGCCGGAGAGGCGATCACCGCGAACGCGGCCCCGGGCAGCACGGCCGTCGCGCAGATCACCGCCTGGGTGCGGGCCACCTGCGCCCGGGTCCCTGCCTCGGCCTACGGCGGCACGGACACGGCCCCCGCGGTCCCGTCCCTGCCGGGGCTCGCCGGGATCATGGCGAACGCGCAGACGCTCTACCGCTGCGGACCCGGCCAGTAGCATGAGCCCGGCAGCCCGTACCGGTCATGCGAGGAGCGGATCGTGCGAGACATCGCCGTCTTCAGCGGCAGTGCCCACCCCGAACTGGCCCAGGAGGTCTGCGCCCACCTCGGGGTGGCCCTCAGCCCGACCCGGGTCAGCAGGTTCGCCAACGACTGCCTGGAGGTGCAGCTTCAGGCCAACTGCCGGGAACGGGACGTCTTCCTGATCCAGCCGCTGGTCCGGCCGGTGCAGGAGCACCTGGTGGAGCTGCTGCTGATGTGCGACGCCGCCCGGGGTGCCTCGGCGGCCCGGATCACCGTCGTCATGCCGCACTACTCCTACGCCCGCTCCGACAAGAAGGACGCGCCGCGCATCTCCCTCGGCGGGCGCCTGGTCGCCGACCTGCTGGTGGCGGCCGGCGCCCGCCGGGTCCTCGCCATGACCCTGCACGCCCCGCAGGTGCACGGCTTCTTCTCGGTGCCGGTGGACCACCTGCACGCACTGCGCGAACTGGCCGCGCACTTCCGCCGGTACGACCTCACGCGTACGACGGTCGTCTCGCCGGACCTCGGCAACGCCAAGCAGGCCGCCGCCTTCGCCCGGCTGATCGGGGCACAGGTGGCGGCCGGCGCCAAACAGCGGTACGCGGACGACCGGGTGAGCATCAGCTCGGTCATCGGCGATGTCGCCAGCCGGGACGTCATCGTGCTGGACGACGAGATCGCCAAGGGCAGCACGGTCGTCGAACTCCTCGACAGGCTGAGGGAGTCGGCTCCTCGCTCGATCCGGGTGGCGTGCACGCACGGCGTGTTCGCGGGCGGCGCCGTCAAACGGCTGAGCGAGCAGCCGGACGTGCTGGAGATCGTCTGCACCAACACCGTGCCGGTACCGATGGCCGAACACACGGACAAGCTCCGGGTGTTGTCCATCGCCCCCGCCCTGGCCGAGGCGGTACGGCGCATTCACAACGGTGAGTCCGTCAGTGCCCTGTTCGAGCAGTCGTAGCGGACCTACAGCGAGCCGGACGCGGCCTCGGAGCGGGCCAGGGCCGCGTCCAGGCTCGGGTGTGCGGGCAGCAGCCGGGACAGCCCGGTGACCCTGAGGACGCGCAGGGTCAGCGGATGCGCGCACACCAGGAACAGCTGCCCGCCGCCGCCCTGCACCCGCACACGGGCCCGCTGCAGCAGCCGTAGCCCCGAGCAGTCGAAGAACTCCACCGGCCGCAGGTCGATCACGACCCGGGCGCCGGGGCGGCCGGTGAACCGGTCCAGCAACGGGCCGATCTCCGTGGCCGAGACCAGGTCGATCTCGCCCCGCAGCTCCAGCACCGTGTGCGCCCGGTGCTCGTAGACGCGCAGGTGGCGGTGGAAGGGTGCACGCTCGTCCGGCACGGCCGCTTCACCTCCCACCCACGCCCGGCCATGGGGTCATTCCCCGATCGCCAAGTTACCCTTGATGGAAGGAATTTGAGCATGTTCGATTGACATATGTCGCCGAGTTTCGCACGTGTCGACAAACTGCTCGGTGACGGTCCCTCAGTCGACCAGCAGCACCAGCTTCCCCGTCGTCCGGCCGGTGTCGCCCAACGCGTGCGCCTTCGCCGCCTCGGCCAGCGGGAACGTCCCGGCGATCGTCGCCCTCAGCTTCCCCGACTCGGTCAGCCCCGCGATCGCCTCCATCCCGGCCCGGTCGGCGTCCACCAGCATGCGCACGGCCCGTACCCCGAGCCGCTCGGCCTCGTCGTGGAACTCCGCGGAGCCGATCGGCAGGATCGACACCACGACACCGCCCGGCCGCAGCACCTTCAGCGACTGCACGGAGGTGTCCCCGCCGAGCGTGTCCAGGACGACGTCGACGTCCCGCACCGCCTCGGTGACGTCGGTCGACCGGTTCGTCCACGCCGATCTCCCGCAGGAAGTCGTGCTTGCCCGCGCTCGCCGTGCCGATCACATACGCGCCGCGCGCCTTGGCGATCTGCACGGCCACGTGCCCGACCCCGCCGGCCGCCGCATGGATCAGCACCCGCTGTCCCGGCCGCACATCCGCGTGCTCGGTCAGCGCCTGCCAGGCGGTCAGGGACACCAGCGGCAGCGCGCCCGCCTGGGTGTGGTCGAGGGAGACCGGCTTGCGCACCAGGGCGCGCACCGGGGCGATCACGTACTCGGCGTGCGAGCCGTGGCCGTACGGGTAGGGCAGCATGCCGAAGACCTCGTCGCCGGGCTCGAAGGCGGCCACACCGGTCCCGGTCGCGGCGACCTCGCCGGAGACGTCCCAGCCGAGGACGAACGGCGGCTCGCCCAGGAAGCCGCCGGTGGCCCGGTGCTTCCAGTCGGTGGGGTTGACCCCGGCGGCCCGCACCCGGACCAGCACCTGGTTCGGGCCCGGCTCGGGCCGCTCCACCCGCACTTCCTTCAGGACCTCGGGACCGCCGAGGACGTCCTGGCTGATGGCTCGCATGGTGTTCACATCGTTCATGGTCACTCAGCCTGCCCGGGTCCGCGCCCCGAGGAAATGGCAGGATGGTCATACTCCGATAGGATCGTGCCATGAGCGGCAAGCACGGGCAGGAACGGGTGGTCGTCCTCGCCCTGGACGGCGTCTACCCCTTCGAACTGGGCATTCCCAGCCGGATCTTCGGCGCCGCCGACGGCCACTACGAGGTGCTGACCTGCACGGTCGACGGCAGGCCGGTGCGCAGCAACGCCGACTTCACGATCGGTGTCGAGCACGGCCCGGAGATCCTGGACACGGCGGACACGGTGGTGATCGTCTCGATGGCGCCCGCGTACATCCCCGCCGAGCTGCCCGACGAGGTCGCCGCGGCCCTCGCCCGCATCCGCCCGGACGCCCGGATCGTGTCGATCTGCACGGCCGCCTTCGTCCTCGCCGAGGCCGGTCTGCTCGACGGCCGCCGGGCGACCACGCACTGGCAGGTCGCCGAGACGTTCCGCCGCCGCTTCCCGCGGGTCGACCTCGACCCGGACGTCCTCTTCGTCGCCGACGGCCGAGTGCTCACCTCGGCCGGCGCCGCCTCCGGAGTCGACGTCTGTCTGCACATCGTCCGCACCGACCATGGCAGCGAGCTGGCCAACTCCGTCGCCCGCCGCTGTGTCGTGCCGCCGTTCCGGGACGGCGGCCAGGCCCAGTACATCGAGCAGCCGGTCCCGGAGAGCGGCGCGGCGAGCACGGCCGGGACCCGCCTGTGGGCCATGCAGCGCCTCGGCGAGCCGCTCACCCTGACCGACCTCGCCGGGCACGCCCGGATGAGCCTGCGCACCTTCGCCCGCCGCTTCAACGACGAGGTCGGCCTCAGCCCCGGTCGCTGGCTGATCCAGCAGCGCGTCGCCCGCGCCCGGCATCTGCTGGAGTCCAGCGACATGCCGGTGGACCGGATCGCCGCCGAGGTCGGCTTCGCCACCGGTGCCTCGCTGCGCCAGCACCTGCACGCGGCGATCGGGGTGTCCCCGCAGGCCTACCGCAGGACGTTCCAGCAGGCCCGCTGAGCCGCCGCCTCGGGTTCACCCGGCCGAGTACACCCGCTCCCCGCCCACATAGGTGAGCGCCACGGCCGTCTCCGCGATCGTCTCCGGCGGCCCGGCGAACGGATCCCGGTCCAGCACCACCAGGTCGGCCAGCGCCCCGACGGCCACCCGGCCGGTGTCGTCCAGATGGTTCACGTACGCCGAACCGGCCGTGTACGCCGTCAGCGCGTCGGCGAGGCCGAGCCGCTCCCCGGGCAGGAACACCGGTGCGGCGCCGCCCGGTTCGACCCGGTTGACCGCGACATGGATGCCCTGGAGCGGATCGGGGCTGCTCACCGGCCAGTCACTGCCCGCCGCGAGCCGCGCCCCGGACCGCAGCAGCGCCCCGAACGGGTACTGCCAGGCGGCCCGTTCGGCCCCGAGGAAGGGGATCGTCAGCTCGTCCATCTGCGGTTCGTGCGCGGCCCACAGCGGCTGGATGTTGGCGGTCGCGCCGAGCCGCGCGAAGCGCGGTACATCGTCCGGGTGCACGACCTGGAGGTGCGCGAGATGCGGCCGGGTGTCGCCCGGCCCGTTCGCGGCGCGCGCCGCCTCGATCGCGTCCAGCGCGGCGCGTACGGCCCGGTCGCCGAGGGCGTGGAAGTGGCACTGGAAGCCGAGCGCGTCCAACTCGGTGACGTACTTCGGTAGTTGGCCCGGATCGATGAAGCTCTTGCCCCGGTTGGCGGTGGCGCAGCCGCAGTTGTCCAGATAGGGGTCGAGCAGCGCGGCCGTACCGTTTTCGGCGACCCCGTCCAGCATCAGCTTCACCGTGCCCGCCCGGAACCGGCCCTGACTGAACTCCCGCCGCTTTTCGGCGAGTTCGGGTATCTGCTCGGCACCGCGCTCCCGGTCCCACCACAGCGCGCCCACCACCCGCGCGGTGAGCGTCCCCTCCCGGGCGGCCGTACGATACGCCTCCGCCGGGTCGTCCATGCCGAGGAAGTCCCCGACCAGCGCGTCCTGCCAGGCGGTGATGCCGAGCGCGTGAAGATGCCGCTGGGCGTGCAGCAGCGCGGCCAGCCGGTCGGCCGCCGTCGCGGGCGGGGTCAGCCTCCCGACCAGCTGCATCGCGCCCTCCTGCAGGGTGCCGCTCGGCTCGCCGGAGGCGTCCCGCTCGATCCGCCCGTCGGCCGGGTCGGGCGTGTCCCGGCCGATGCCCGCCAGCTGGAGCGCCCGGCTGTTCACCCAGGCGCCGTGATGGTCCCGGTTGGGCAGGTACACCGGCCGGTCCGGTACGACCGCGTCCAGTAGCTGCCTGGTCGGCGTACCGCCCGCGAACGCCTCCATCGACCAGCCGCCGCCGAGGATCCACGGCCGCTCGGGATGGGCGTCCGCATAGGCGCGTACGGCGGCCACGGACTCCTCGGCCGTCCTCGCGCCGGTCAGATCGCACTGGGACAACTCCAGCCCGGCCGGCACCGGATGGACGTGCGCGTCCTGGAAGCCGGGCAGCAGCAGCCGCCCGGCGAGGTCCACCACCTCGGTGCGGGGCCCGGCGAGTTCACGTACCTCGGCGTGCCCGACTGCGGTGATCCGGTCACCGGTGACGGCCACGGCGGTTGCCGTACGGCCCTCGGGGGTGAGGACGGGACCGCCGGTGAAGAGGAGATCAGCGTGCATGATGCCTTTCCTGAAACGAGCTTTCCTGACAGGTCAGTTGGCGGAGGAGAGCAGCTGCCGGGAGTCGGCGTCGGTGCCCTGGCCGGTGCGGAAGTACGGCGACCTGCGCACCCACTTCGCCCACGCGGCCACGACGAACCCGGACACGATCATCGTCACCGGCATGAGAAGCAGGAACCAGCCGTTGTCCGCGCGGAGTTCGAGATGGTCGGCGGAGTGGTAGAAGGACCAGCCGAGATACCCGCCGAGCCCCAGCAGCGCGGCCGCGCTCAGCGCGGGCAGCACCACCGCCCGCACACCCTGACGCCAGCCCTCCCGCAGCGCGGCACGGAAGCGCACGGTGGCGGCGAGCGCGGTCAGCGCGTACGACAGCGAGACGACGATCCCGACCGCGTTCACCGTCGCGTTGATCATGTCGGCGACCCGCGGGATCACCAGCGCGAGCAGCGCCACCGCGACGGACAGCGCCCCGATCAGCAGCGTCCCGGCCGCCGGAGTCCCGTACCGGGAGCTGACCTTGGACCACACCGGCCCGAGCGTACGGTCCCGGCTCATCGCGAACATCCCGCGGGCCGTCGGGATGACCCCCGCCTGAAGCGAGGCGACGGCGGAGAACATCAGCGCCACCAGCGGCAGTGCGGCCAGCGGCTGCTGGGCCAGCCGGTCTCCGAAGAATGCCAGTCCCTCGGCGCCGTGTCCGGCCAACTCCCTCTCGGACAGCACCCGTTGGAAGGCGATCGAACCCAGCAGGAACAGCCCGAGCATGGTCACCAGGGTGATGGTCCCGGCCCGCGAGGCGTCGCGCGGGTCGCGTACCTCCTCGTTGACGGTGAACGCGGCCTCGAAGCCCCAGTAGCAGAACACCGACAGCAGCATTCCCTGCGCCAGGGCGGACGCCGAGGGGATGGCGAAGGGGTCGAACCAGGAGAGCCGGAACGGGTGCGGGCCCCTGACGATGCCGTATCCGCAGAAGCCCAGCAGCACGGCGTACTCGAAGAGCAGCAGCCCGGTCTGCAGCCGGGCCGCCGTACGGACCCCGGTCACGGCGGTCAGGGTGACCGCGACCAGCACCACGATGCCGATGGTCGTTGTCTGCGCCGTGGAGCCCGGGTCGAGCGCGAGCGAGCCGATCCGGTGCACTCCCGCCTCTCCGGCCAGCTGGAGCAGCGCTGATCCGGTGACCGCGGTGGTGTAGGCGAGGAAGGCCACGCTCGCCACGCAGTTGACCCAGCCGACCATGAAGCCGAGCCAGGGGCTGAGCGAACGGCCCACCCACACATAGCCGTTGCCCGCGTTCGGCTCCACCCGGTTGAGCCGGGAGTAGGCCCCGGCGATACCGAGGACGGGCAGGAACGCCAGCAGCATGATCGCCGGCAGATGCAGCCCGACGACCCCGGCCGTCACGCCGAGGCCGATGCCGATGCTCGTGGTCGCGGCCGTACTGGACGCGGCGACGGCGACACCGTCCAGCACGCTCAGGGACTTGCGCAGCTCGGGCTGCGCGGGGGGATCCATACCGAAGGGGGTCTGGTTCATCGCCGGCTCTCCGCTCCCACCGGGGGGCCTGGTCGGCCCCGGTGACCGGAGATGAAACCGCCCGTGCACTTCACAGGTCAACAGTGTTGTCATAAGGTGCCGGGCACATCCGAGGGAGGCCCCATGAGCGAACGCGTCGTACCGGCCGCCGGCCGGCAGCGCCGGCGCCCCACCAAACAGGGCGTCGTCCTGTCCGAGGAGCTGATCGTCGCCACCGCCCTGCGGCTGATCGAGGAACACGGCGCCGACGCCCTGTCCGTGCGCCGCCTCGGCCGGGCCCTCGGCGCCGATCCCAGCTCCCTGTACCGGTACTTCCGGCACACCGACGATCTGATGCTGGCCATCGCCGACGAGCTGATCGGCCACACCATGCGCACCTGGCGGCCCACCGGCGACTGGCAGGCCGACCTGCGCGACCTGGGCCTGCGCATGCACGCCGGCGCCCTCGCGCACCCCCGCGCGGCGGTGCTCAGCGCTCACCGCGTCACCGGCCGGGCGCACGAGATCCAGGCCGTGGAGAGCATCCTCGGCGTGCTGCGGGGGGCCGGGTTCCCGGACCCGGAGGCGGCGTGGCTCTACCACGCCTTCGTCGACCAGGCCCTCGCCTTCGGCGCCCTGGACTCCGCGGGCACCGCCCTGCCCCGGGCGGCCCGCGAGGCCGAGGCGGAGGTGTGGCGCGACACCTACGGCCGCCTTCCCGGCGCCACGCACCCGCACATCGCGGCCACGTCCCGCCACCTGGTGGCCACGATGCGCGCCAGCTCCTACCCGGCCGCCCTCGACCTGCTCCTGACAGCGGCGCGGACACGCCTTGATCGATTCCGTGCGGAAGGGGCGGACTGACGGTCACACTTGACGGGACGCATATCCCGAGGAGGCCGTACCCCATGACCCCACCGCCCGCCCGTACGACTGCGGAGCGCAAGAAGGACACCCTCCACCGGCTGGAGAACGACGTCGACGTCTGGGTCGCCACCGCCGGCCCGGACGGCGCCGCTCCCTATCTCGTGCCGCTGTCCTACGTGTGGGACGGCGCCACCCTGCTGATCGCCACCCCGGCCGACAGCCCCACCGGCCGCAACCTCGTGGCGACGCGCCGGGCCCGCCTCGGCCTCGGCCCGACCCGGGACGTCGTCCTCATCGAGGGCACCGTCCAGGCGGTCACCCCGGAGGACCTTCCCGAGGAGGACGCCGAGGTCTTCGCGGGCAAGACGGGCTTCGACCCCCGCCAACTCACCACGCGCTACCTGTACTTCAAGGTACTTCCGCAGCGCGTCCAGGCCTGGCGCGAGGAGAACGAGCTGAGGGGACGGGAGCTGATGAGAGAGGGGGAGTGGCTGGCAAGCGCCTCGTAAGAGGGCGCGGGGTCGCCGGCTCAGCCCCGGCTCCCCTCCTTGTCGGCCACAGGCCAAACCCCCGTGGACCGAGCAATCGCCTTCGCCCCCGCACGATCCACCGCACTGCGCACCACGGCGAAGATCGCCCCCTGGACCGCCGCGGCCACCAGGATCTCACCCCAGTCGCGGTCCGGGTCCAGGGCGTCGGGCGCGTCGTCCTCGTGCCGGAGCGCCTTCCAGGCCTGCTGGAAGGCGAGACCGGCCAGCGCGCCGCTCACCCAGCTGAGTGCGAAACCGATCGGCTGGTAGACGAAGGGGAGCTTCTTCCTTTTCTTGGCCATGGATGACTCCTTCCTCGCCCGACCCCCCCTCCTAGCGGGCCGCCCTTCGGGGGCCACCCGTTCGGGCACAAAGGGGCCCCGCCGCGACGGGGGAACGCGGCGGGGCCTGTTCGACGACTGCCCGCCCGGGAGCGGGTTCACACCTCCCCGGCCTAGATTTATCTGAAAACAGGCCGGTTCCCGGTGCGCGTCAGCTCTCGTCGAAGGGCTCCAGCACGAAGACCGGGATCTCCCGCGAGGTCTTCTTCTGGTAGTCGGCGTACGGCGGGTACGCGGCCACGGCCCGCTCCCACCACACGGCCTTCTCCTCGCCGGTGACCTCACGGGCCCGCATGTCCTGCTTGACCGGCCCGTCCTGCAGTTCCGCACGCGGATCGGAGGTGAGGTTGAAGTACCAGACCGGGTGCTTGGGCGCACCGCCCTGCGAGGCGACCACCGCGTACGTCCCGTCGTGCTCCACCCGCATCAGCGGCGTCTTGCGGATCTTCCCGCTCCTGGCGCCCCGGGTCGTCAGGACGATCACCGGCAGCCCGGTGTCCAGCAGCGTCGTCCCCTCCTTCCCGCCGGAGCTCTCGTACAGCTCCACCTGCTCACGCACCCACTGCGTCGGGCTGGGCTCGTACTCACCCTCGAGAGGCATCGGATCCATCCCCTTCATCGGTCCAACGGCTGTCTGCCACCGACTCCAACACCGGTGGCCGCACGGATCATCCGCACCGCGGATCCCTACCCCGAACGGCCCTTACCTCACAGGTAATCGCGCGCCACCACCAACCGGCGGCACAGTCGTACCACCCAGGGAGGAGAACACCCATGTCCGCCACCCCCACGACCCGCACCGTCGTCCGGGAACTGCTCCACCGGATCGGCGCCGGCGACCCGCAGAAGATCGCCGAACTGTACGCGGACGGCTGCGACTGGCGGCTGGACTGGCCCGAGGAGGAGCACGGCCGCGCCGACACCCCGTGGATCCGGCACCGCTCCACCCGTGCCGACGCCGCCGAGCACTTCCGGGAACTGGCCGCCCACCACGTCCCGGAGAAGGCGGGCACCAGCGTCGAGCGGATCCTCGTCGACGCCGAGGACGCCGTGGTCCTGGGTGTCATCCGGCAGACGGCGGCATCCACCGGCCGCGCGTACGAGGCCCGGTTCGCCCTGCGCCTCACCGTCCGGTACGGCTGGTCGTACGGCACCACGTGTACGAGGACAGCCTCGCCGTGTCCCGCGCGTTCGCGCCGGAGGAAAGCCGTACGCTGGAGTCATGACCGGCCGACCGGGCGGACTTCCGGCGGTCGGCGCACGGCCCCGGGCCGCGGGATCAGGCCGGTATCCCTTCCCTCGCACCCCCTTCTTCGGCCAGATCGGGCGGATCACCGAAGTGGCCGAACATGACGTGGACCCATAGGTGCCTCGGGCATCTAATGAAGATCGGTACCACGCATCTCTTCGTCTGCGAGGTCTTTCCATGACGGAACTGACGGACCTGACGGACCCGGCCGTCCCAACGACCACGGCCGAGCCCGTCGCCTTCCCGCAGGACCGCACCTGTCCCTACCACCCGCCCACCGGATACGAGCCACTGCGCGACGGGCGAGCCCTGTCCCGCGTCACCCTCTACGACGGCCGCGAGGTCTGGGCGGTCACCGGACACGCCGCCGCCCGGGCCCTGCTCTCCGACCCCCGGCTGTCCTCCGACCGCCGCCACCCCGACTTCCCCGTGCCCACCGAGCGCTTCCAGGGCGTGCGGGACCGCCGGGTGGCCCTGCTCGGGCTGGACGACCCCGAACACAACCAGCAGCGGCGGATGATGATCCCGGAGTTCACCGTCCGGCGCGCCACCGAGCTGCGGCCCTGGATCCAGCGGGTCGTGGACGAGCTGCTGGACCGGATGACCGCCCAGGGACCGCCGGCCGAACTGGTCTCCGCGTTCGCGCTGCCCGTGCCGTCGACGGTGATCTGCGGTCTGCTCGGCGTGCCGTACGCCGACCACGAGTTCTTCGAGGAACAGTCCCGCACCCTGCTGCGCGGCCCGACGGCGGCCGACAGCGTGGCCGCCCGTGAGCGCCTGGAGGAGTACCTCGGCGGGCTGATCGACGAGAAGGCCAAGGCGGCCGAGCCCGGCGACGGCATCCTCGACGACCTCGTCCGCCATCAGCTGCGCGACGGCGCCCTGGACCGTGCCGAAGTCGTGTCGCTGGCACTGATCCTACTGGTCGCGGGCCACGAGACCACCGCCAACATGATCTCCCTGGGCACCTTCACCCTGCTCCAGCACCCCGACCGGCTGGCCGAGCTGCGTGCCGACCCGGCCCTGCTGCCCGCCGCCGTGGAGGAGCTGATGCGGATGCTCTCCATCGCGGAGGGGCTGCTGCGGGTGGCGCTGGAGGACATCGAGATCGCCGGTGCCACGATCCGGGCGGGAGAGGGCGTGGTCTTCTCGACCTCGGTCATCAACCGCGACCCGGGGCAGTATGTGGACGCCGACACGCTGGACTTCCACCGCTCCGCTCGCCACCACGTGGCGTTCGGCTTCGGCATCCACCAGTGCCTGGGCCAGAACCTGGCCCGCGCGGAGCTGGAGATCGCCCTCGGCAGCCTGCTGTCCCGGCTTCCCGGCCTGCGCCTCGCCGTTCCGGCCGAGGAGATCCCCTTCAAACGCGGCGACACGATCCAGGGGATGCTGGAACTCCCCGTGACCTGGTAAGAGGCTCAGCTCATGCACATCAGGATCGACATCGACACGGACCTCTGCATCGGCGCGGGGCAGTGCGCGCTCTCCGCCCCGAAGGTCTTCACCCAGGACGACGACGGCTTCAGCAGCCTGCTCCCCGGCCACGAGGACGGCACGGACGACCCGATGGTCAAGGAGGCGGCCCGTGCCTGCCCGGTCGGCGCGATCACGGTGAAGGAGACGGCCGGCTGACCCCGCCCGCGGGTCCGGCGGCCGCCACCAGTGCCCGCGCCGCCTCGCGGGCCTCGGCCGCCGGCCGTGTGCCGCCGGTGATCCCCGCCGTGACCATGGCTCCCTCGGCCAGCAGGAACAGGGGGCCGGTCAGCGCGGCGGGCAGTCCGGCGCCGTCCACGAGCGATCCGAGACAGTTCCGGAACGCCTCCTTGTGGGCGCGCACCCGCTCCCTCACCAGGGCGGAGGTGGCGCCCAGTTCGCCGTACGCGTTGATCCAGGCGCACCCGCGGAAGCCGTCCTCGGCGAACCACTCCTCCAGCCAGTCGAACACGGCCGGGATCCGCTCGCGCGGGTCCCGCTCCCGTGCGACGTGCTCGGCGAGGCGCCGGCGCCAGCGCTCGTCCCGCCGGGCCAGATAGTCCGCGACGAGCTGCTCCTTGGCGGGGAACAGCTGGTAGAGCCGCTTGAGCGAGAGTCCCGAGGCGCCGCGGAGTTCGTCCATGCCCACGGACTGGATGCCACGGGCGTAGAACAGCTCCTCGGCGGCGTCGAGCGCCTTGTCCCGGGCGACCGCGATGTCCATCGGCGGCATCGGCACTCCTTGACTCCTTGGCGCGTGTGTTGACGAGAGAACGAGCGTTCTCCTATGGTAGCAGTCATCCGGAGAACGCTCGTTCTCCCGTGTCGTCCGAGCCCAGGAGGAGACCATGACCGACCGCCCGCCCCTGCCGCCGTTCACCCGTGAGACCGCCTTGCAGAAGGTCCAGGCGGCGGAGGACGCCTGGAACACCCGTGACCCGCACAAGGTGGCGCTCGCCTACTCCGAGGACTCCGTCTGGCGCAACCGCGACACCTTCGTCACCGGACGCACCGAGATCGTCGCGCTCCTCACCGCCAAGTGGCAGCGCGAGCTGGAGTACGCCCTGCGCAAGGACCTGTGGGCCTTCGACGGCAACCGCATCGCGGTCCGCTTCCAGTACGAGTCCCACGACGCCGACGGCCAGTGGTGGCGCTCGTACGGCAACGAGCTGTGGGAGTTCGACGAGCACGGCCTGATGACCCGGCGGGAGGCCAGCATCAACGACGTGCCCATCGAGGAGAAGCAGCGCCGGATCTTCGGCCCCCGCCCCGAGACCGAGCGGGGGGCGTCCTTCCCGCTCGAGTAGCCCGCTTCAGTAGGCCGGCATCGCCTCCGGCGTCGGCCGGCTGATCACCGCCGCGCAAGCGCGGAACTGGGAGGTCGGGGTCATCGCGACACCGGTCGCCGCGAGCGGCTTCGTCGACACAGAGGCGGTGGCGGCGCAGACGGGCCGTCCCGTGCGGTCGGCCTGGCGCACCCCCGCCGACCCGCGTCCGTTCCCGCCGCCGGACGCCGTCGCGGTGGCACCCGCCACCTTCAACACCGTCAACAAGTGGGCGGCCGGGATCGCCGACACGCTCGCCCTGGGCACCGTGAGCGAGGCGGCCGGCCTGGGCATACCCGTCGCCGTCCTGCCCTGTGTGGCCGACGCTCTGGCCGCCCACCCGGCCTACCGGGAAAGCCTGGCCCGGCTGCGCGGGATGGGCGTCCGCTTCGGTGAGCCGTACAACGGCGAAGTCCGGCCGGACGGCAGCGGGCCGGACTTCGCGTGGGAGCGGGCCCTGGACCTGCTGGGGCCGCTCTAACGGCAGGTCAGCTTCGGACCCTCCAGCATGGCCCCGGTGTACATGCTCTGCCCCTGCGGCACCCAGTAGCCGAGCTTCGAGACCACCGTGGAGCACTTCGCCCCGACGGTGACCTGGACCTTGATCTTCTCCGGGTGGCCGGGCTGCAGCTCGGTCACGGTGCAGTCCAGCGAGTGCGCCAGCCGGGTCTTCGACGGGTAACGGCCCACCAGCGGGTTCACGCACCGGCGGTCCGCGCTGCGGATCCGCATACCGGTGCCCTCCTCGCCGATCATCCCCAGCCGCGCGTTGCCGTCGCCCTGGTCACTGTCCCGGCGGATCGTGTACGTCACCGTCGTCGTGGCGTTGCGGCGCAGCACCGACTTGTCCACGGAGACGATGTGCGTGGCCTTCGCCACCGGCGCGGTCAGCGACAGGGTGGCCCGCACCGTGCCCTTCAGATCCACCCCTGCCGGCGCCGACTTCACCCGCACGGTGGCGGAGATGTCGTACGCACCCGGGCCCGCGTACAGCCGCGAGCCGGGCAGCGACCCGGTGCCCAGCGACTTGCCGGCGCGACGCACCTCCCAGGTGCCCTCGGTGCGGCAGGCGTACGTGACCTTGGTGTCGGCGCCCTGACAGAGGGCCGGCGCCGTGATGTTCAGCCTCGGGGAGCCGGTGTCCGCGCACAGGCTGACCTGGGCCTGCTCACCGTGCGAGCCGTGCAGGGTGCCCGCGGCGGCACACAACGTGCCCGGCGCCTCGGGCGCCGCCGCGGCCGCGGACTGTCCCCAGGCGGGGGTGACGAGGGCCAGCGGCAGCAGCGCTGCCCCGGCCAGGGTTCTGAGCGTGCTGGAACGTGTCGGCACAGAGTTTCCTCCAAGACGGCCATGACCGACCGAACGCCGGTCGTCTGCCGCCGAGGATGAGCCGACCGTACGACCATCTGCGGGTCCCGCGCCGGATCGTCACCTGACGGCAGCAACGACAGCGCCCCGTCAGGGGCGCGGGGCCGTATCGATGTGCGGCTCCGCCGCGTGGGCCCGAGAAACCACGATGCCGCAGCAGACGCGCGACGGCATTTCGTGGCACCCCGGACGGAGCAGCGCTACCTCGTCTTTCGGACGTATTCAGAGCTGCCCGGCGTGGACACATCCCGGTCCCGCCGCACGATGCTGATCCGCTCACCCCAGCGGTCGAGCGCCTTGTGCAGGCCGCTGTCGGTGTACTCGATGTCCACGACCCGGTCGTCGAACGCCTTCGCGTACACCTCGCACTCGTCGTACTGCCCGCACTCCTCCGTCACCGCGAAGTCCAGCCCGGCCTGCCCCCGCTGACCGGCCAGTTCGGCGGTGTTCTTCTGCCCGACGGCCAGACGCCGGGCGTGCGCGTGCCGGGACAGCAGGGACATGAAGGCGGTGGCGTCGGACGCGGTGAGCAGGTGGTGGGAGCGGGTGTAGCTGTCGTAGTTGTCCGGCTCGACGGCGTCGTAACCCTTCTTCGCGCACCCGTCGATCCACTGGTTCACCCGCTCGGCCACCCGGGTGCGCTTGGCCGGGGTGCCGATGTCGAGCAGTGGTTCGTTCCAGTCCTCGTCGATGACGACCTGGCCGTGCGTGTCGCGCAGCAGCAGGTCGGCAGGCCAGGAGGAGCGCTCCTCGGGCTGGGCCTGGAAGGCGTTGACGTAGCAGATGTTGTACAGGCCGGGCGCGGGGGAGGCGGAGCGGTCGCGGCTGACGATCCGTACCCCCTTGGGCGGGGGATAGGCGCCGCCGATCTGGTAGTCGAACCCGGCGTGAGGTGGCGGCAGTCGTACCGCGCCGGCCGGCTTCGGCGGGCTGCTCACGTCCTTGTCGGGGGTGTCGCCGGAGCCGCCGGCGCTACAGCCGGCCAGGGCCGACACGGCGACGGCGAGGGCCACTGCCAGGGCGCCTGCGGTCCTCCGGGAACCCGCGGCGCGGAGAACACCCTTGGGGGGCAAGTCCGCTCCATCCCGCCCACGCCGGGCGGCGAGGCACATGTCAGGATCACATCGCCCGCACGTTCTCATAGTCAAGTCGGCGCCCGGTCCCGTCGTACGCTCGGTGACGACCATCGTTTCCGACGGCGGGAGCAGCAACGATGCAGTACGTGAAGCTCGGTTCCACGGGCCTGGACGTGTCGCGGATCTGTCTGGGCTGCATGACCTACGGCCTGCCCGACCGCGGCGTCCACGAGTGGACCCTCGACGAGGAGGCGTCCCGCCCGCTGATCCGGCAGGCGCTGGAGGCGGGCGTCAACTTCTTCGACACCGCCAACGTCTACTCCGACGGCACCAGCGAGGAGATCGTCGGCAAGGCCCTGCGCGACTTCGCCAACCGCGACGAGATCGTGCTGGCCACGAAGGTCAACGGCCGGATGCGGCCGGGCCCCAACGCGGCCGGGCTGTCCCGCAAGGCCGTCATGACCGAGATCGACCACAGCCTGCGCCGCCTCGGCACCGACTACGTCGACCTCTACCAGATCCACCGCTACGACCACGCCACCCCGGTCGAGGAGACGATGGAGGCGCTGCACGACCTGGTCAAGGCGGGCAAGGTCCGCTACATCGGGGCGAGTTCGATGTACGCGTGGGAGTTCTCCAAGGCGCAGTACACGGCCGAGAGGCACGGCTGGACGACGTTCGTGTCCATGCAGAACCACTACAACCTGCTCTACCGCGAGGAGGAGCGGGAGATGCTGCCGCTCTGCGCGGACCAGGGCGTCAGCGCGCTGCCGTGGAGCCCGCTCGCGCGCGGCCGGCTCACCCGCGACTGGGGCAAGGTCACCGAGCGCAGCGCCAACGACAACTTCGGCGGCCGGCTGTACCTGGAGAGCGACCGCTCGATCGTCGAGGCCGTCACCCGGGTCGCGGAGGCCCGCGGCGTACCCCGCGCCCAGGTGGCCCTCGCCTGGCTGCTCCACCAGGACACGGTGGCCGCCCCGATCGTGGGTGCCGCCAAGTCCCAGCACATCGAGGACGCGGTGGCCGCGGTGGAGCTGGAGCTGACGGAGAAGGAACTCGAGGAGCTGGAGCAGCCGTACACGCCGCGGGCGATCAGCGGTCACTGAACGTGTCAGTGCGGCCCGTGCGGTACGAACTCCGTGCCGCACGGCCCCGCTCCCTCGCTCACCGCCAGCGGCACCCGCTCCCCGCTCATCGCCAGCGTCCGGTAGTACTCCCCGATCCGCTCGGCCGACCGCCCCACGTAATGCCCGATGAACGAGCGCCGGAACCGGTCGGCGGAGCGGTTGGGTCCGGAGCCGTGCACCAGGCTGCCGTTGAAGAACAGCACGTCGCCCGGTGCCAGATCCACGGGCACCGGCACGAGTCCGGGCGGCGGCGGGACGTACTCGCGGGCGAACGACTGTCCCTCGTCGGCGAGTTCGGGACAGAACAGGTCCATCCGGTGCGTGCCCGGGACGACTTCGAGGCCGCCGTTGTCCCGGTCGATCGGCTCGCAGGCCACCCAGGCCGCGATGCACGTGCCCGGCTCGACCCGCAGATAGAAGTTGTCCTGGTGCAGGGCCTGCCCGCGCGCGCCCGGCGGTTTGAAGTAGAACATGCTCTGCGCGGCCAGCACCTCCTCGCCGAACAGCACCTCCAGGACGGTCCGCAGCCGGGCGTCCAGCAGGAACTCCCGTGCCGGGTCGCTGAATTCGTGCGGCTGCATCACCCGGGGATACCGGCGCAGCGGATCGGGGTCCGCCGGAAGCGGCGCGAAGTGCCCCGGCACCGGACCCGCCGCGTGCAGCGCGGCGAAGACGGCACAGAGCCGCTCGGTCTCGGTCCGGTCGAACAGGCCGCGCACGACGGTGAATCCGTCCTCCTCGAACCGCTGCCGCAGTGTCCCGGGCAGGATGGCGCTGTTGTCCGTGGCTGTCATGGGTCCCTCCTGAGTCTGGTTCGCCTGTGTCCGTCACGCTAGGCGGACGTACCCGCTGGGAGGATGCCCGTGCGTGCTGAGGGACTGCCCGTGACTGCTGCCGTCGGCGATCCGTCCCCGCCGCCCGGACTGGTGGTGACCGGCCGCTACGACCAGGGTCCGGGCTACGGCGTCAACCGGCCCCGGGGTTCGGCCAGTTGGCTGTTCACCTTCACCACGGGCGGGCGCGGCCTGCTCCGCCAGGGCACTGCCCGCAGCGAGGCCGGCGCCGGGGACCTGGTGGTGCTCGCGCCCGGCACCGGCCACCGCTACACCGTCGCGCCCGACGCCGGGCGCTGGCGGTTCTGGTGGACCCACTGCCGGGCCCGCCCGTCCTGGACCCCGTGGCTCGCCCCGTACGCCGTGGCCGACGGCCTGTACGCCGTACCGTCCGTCCCCGCCGCCCTGCACGACCGGATCGGCGCGGCCTTCGCCCGGATGCTCGCCGACGCCCGGGGGCCGGAGCCGGTCGTCGTGGCCGAGGGCCGTCTGGAGAGGGAGTTGGCGCTCTGCGCGCTGGAGGAGGTCGTCCTGCTCGCCGTCTCCGCCGCCCGGGAGCCGGCCGGCGTACCGGAGGACGACGCCCGGGTGCGCCGCGCCGAGGAGCTGATCGCCGCCGATCCCGGCGCCCCGCACACCGTCCGCTCGCTCGCCGGGAGCGTCGCGCTGTCGCCGTCCCGTTTCGCGCACCTCTTCACCCTGCGCACCGGCCGGTCCCCGATGCGGGCGTTGCGCGAGGCCCGGCTGCGGCACGCGGCCAGACTCCTCGAGGCCACCGATCTGACGGTGGAGCGAGTGGCGGCGGCCTCCGGATTCCCGAGCCCCTATCACTTCAGCCGGGTCTTCCGGGAACGCTACGGGGTGCCGCCCGGCGCCTACCGGGCGGGTGAACGGCGGTAAGCGACAAGGGGATAAGGAGGGAATCGGTTTGCCGTGACCGAGCGTCTTTGACAAATAGTCAACAGAAGGCCTTCCGTTCGGAATGCCGAGAAGCGCGAGATCCCTTGTTCCACTGTGCCGTACTGTGCAAAAGTGTGCGCTGTCGGCGTGCAGACAATTACATTCCCGCTGCATGCGTCAGGCCGCTCCCCGTACACCCCCCACGCTTCAAAAGAGCCGCCTCAGGTGGACGTTCGAGCTGCCCCATCACCTCCCCATACCCGTTGGTATGGACTAATTCCCGAATCGTCTGGAGGAATGCGGCCGTGAATGAGGCAGGCCTGTCGGACGAGCAACTGAGCGCCGAACTGAAGAAGTGGACGGGCGCGACTCCCGCGCTCCATCCCGTTGGTGAACTGCTCGACCGGCACTGGGAAGCGGCCTTCGCCTACGCCCGCTTGTGCACGGCCGGCCCGCGCGCCGCCGGCATGCTCACCACCGCCGCCTTCACCCGGCTCTTCGGCGCCTCGCTCCGGCAGAACGGCCCGACCGCCGCCTGGCGGCCCCACCTGCTGGTCACCGTCCGCCGGATCGCGGCCGAGTGGGACACCGACGGCCGCCAGGAACTCCTCCACCCGGCGCTGCGGTCCGCCGAGACCGGTGAGCGCGCCTCCGCCCGGCTGCTGCCCCCGCCCGGCCGGCGGCTGCTGTCCCGCGCCTTCCAGCGGGTGCCCCAGACCTCACGCGCCGTGCTGTGGCACACCGAGGTCGAGGCCGAGCCGCTCGCCGTACCCGCGGCCCTGCTCGGCCTGGACGAGGAGGACGCCGCCGTCGAGCTGCGCCGGGCCCGCGAACGGCTGCGCGAGGAGTGCCTCCAGGTCCACCGCGAACTCGCGCCCGAGGACGAGTGCCAGCGCTATCTGCGCATGCTCGACGTGACGTTCCGGCGCGGCGGCGTCGACCTGGACCCGGACCTGGGCCGGCACCTGTCCGGCTGCACCCACTGCCGCAGGACCTCCGACCAGCTCGCCGCGTTCAACACGGGCCTGGGTCTCGCGCTCGCCGAGGCGGTCCTCGGCTGGGGCGCCCGCGCCTATGTGGAGGCTCGCGCGAGCCGCCCCGAGCAGCCGCCCGCACCGGCCCCGGACCCCGCGTCCGTGGCGCCCCGGTCCGGTGAGTCCTTCACCTCCACCGAGCCCGCGGAGCACGCCCGTTCCACCGAGCAGGCCGGACATGCCCGTGCCGAGGAGCCGGTCGGTTACGACCGTGCCGCCGAACCGGCGGGACACGACCATGCCGCCGAGTCCGTGGGCCACGAGAGCGCCGTCCCGCCCACGCGCCGCCGGCGTCCCGCACCGTCCGACCGCCGCCGCGGCTCCGCCGAGTCCACGAGCCCCCGGAGCGCCACCGAGCCTCCACGCCGGCGCCGCTCCGCCACCCCCGCCGCAGCCTCCGCCGCCGAGGTGCCCGCCCGCTCCAACGAGCCCTCCCCGTCCCGCCGTTCGGCCCACCGTGCCGCCCGTCGCGCCCGGCGCCGTAACCTCGCCGTGGCCGTGGGCACCGTCAGCGGGCTGGTCGTGCTGCCCCTGGTGCTGTGGTCGGTACTGGGCTCCGGTGACGGCCCGAGCCCGGCCGGTGACGGCGCCGCCTCGCGGACGCCGGGCAAGGGCGCCTCGAGCCCCGGCGCGTCCTGGGCGGGTGCGGGTGCCGGGCAGGGCGCGCTGCACGGGCGGCTGCGCAACCTCGCCTCCGGGCTGTGCGTCGGCGTCGTCGGCGGCAAGGCCGTCCAGGGCGCCGAGACCGAACTCGTCACCTGCGGCGCGACGCCCGGCCAGCAGTGGACGTACGAGACCGACGGACTGCTGCGCAACTCCGCCGCGCCCGACCTGTGTCTGGACTCCAGCCTCGGCTACTCGGTCCGCCTCGCCCCCTGCTCGGCCACCGGCGCGGCCGCCCGCGACATCCGCTACGACTTCACCCTCCAGGGCGTCCTCGTGCCGCGCTGGAACCAGGAGCTGGCGCTCACCCCCGCCGCCACCGACGGCTCCGGCGCCCTGGTCACCAAGACCCGCGCTCCCGGCACGCAGCAGCGCTGGTCCGTGGACACCGCCAAGCCCGAGCTGCAGATGCAGAACGTCAACTGGGACAGCGAGAGCGCCCCTTCGCCGAGCAGCACCCCGCGCCCGGCCCCCCCGGCTCCGGCGCCCACCCCCAAGGCGTCCAGGCCCCCCGCGACGCCGACCCCGACCGCCCCGACACCCACTCCCTCCGCCACGCCCGATCCCTGCACCGTGTACCCGTACTACTGCGGCTGGGGTGGCGGCGGCTACGGGGGCGGGGGTTACGGAGGCGGGGGTTACGGCGGTGGGTGGCCCGGCCGCTGACTCAGGGGTGGTGCGGGGGCGGTGGCGGGATCGTGCCCAGGCCCGGGGCCGGTTCCGGCCACACCAGCAGGACCGGGCAGGGCGCGTGGTCGACGGCGAAGCGGACCGCCGGGCCGAGGCTGTGCGGGCCGAGCCGGGAGCGGTCCCCGTCGCGGGCCAGCACCAGCAGGTCGGCGTCCGCGCAGGCGGCCACCACCTCCCGCTCGACCCGGCCCGACCGTTCCTCGCGCACGCAGGGCCGGCCCAGCCGCTCGGCCGCGGCGTCGAGCAGCGCGGCCGCCGACCGCCCGCCGAGCGCCTCGAGCCGGTCGCCCGGATCCCTCTCCGGATGCCCGCGCCCGAGCAGCCCCGCGAACGCGCCGTGCGCGAGCCCCGGCACCTCGGCCCCGGTGACGTGCAACAGCACCACCTCGGAGTCCGCCGGTGCGTGGGTGCGCACCGCGTCCACGCAGGCGGGCCATGTGCCCTCGACGAGCCAGGCGATCACACGCATCCGGTCGGCCTCCCCAGGTCTCGGACAACCCTTCAGAGAATCTGCAACGAGCCCCACAGTGCCACCACCGCGAGCGCGAGCGAGGACGGCACGGCGATCAGGCCCAGCCGGGTGAACTCCCCGAGATCCACCGCGTGCTCGTGCTGGTGCACGATCCGCCGCCACAGCAGCGTCGCCAGTGACCCGGCGTAGGTCAGGTTCGGGCCGATGTTCACGCCGAGCAGCACCGCCAGCACCGCCCCCGGCCCGGCCGGCACGGCCAGCGGCAGCAGGACCAGCACCGCGGGCAGGTTGTTGATCAGGTTCGCCAGCAGGGCGGCCAGCGCGGCCATCCCGAGCAGTGCGGGCAGCCCCGTGCCGCCGGGCACCACATGCCCGAGGACGTCCGCGAGCCCGTTGTCGACGACTGCCCGCACCACGATGCCCAGCGCCAGCACGAACGCGAGGAAGGAGGGGGCGGCGGCCCGTACGACGGTCAGCGCGGTCGCCTTGCGGCGTACCAGCGACCGGCTCGCCAGCACCAGTGCGCCCGCCGCCGCGACCCAGGCGGGCTCGACCCCGAACGCCGACGCCACCACGAACCCCGCCAGCGTGCAGCCGACGGTGACCAGGGCGAACAGGGGCAGCCGCGGCGGCTCGCCGGTGTCCTCGCCCACCGGGGCTGCCGCCGCGAGATCACGGGCGAAGAACCTGCGGAACACCCCGTACTCGGCGCCGATCGCCACCAGCCACGGCAGGGCCATCAGCGCCGCGAACCGGGTGAAGCTCAGCCCGCTCGCCGCGAACGCCAGCAGGTTCGTCAGGTTGGACACCGGCAGCAGCAGCGACGCGGTGTTCGACAGATGCGTACAGGCGTAGACATGCGGTTTGGGCCGTACGCCGGTGCGCGCGGCCGTGGCGAAGACCACCGGGGTGAGCAGCACGATCGTGGCGTCCAGGCTGAGGACCGCGGTGATGGCGGACGCCAGCGCGAAGACCGCTGTCAGCAGCCGCACCGGCCGGCCCGCCGCCCACCGGGCCATCCACGCCCCGCAGGCCTGGAACAGCCCCTCCACATCGCAGAAGTGGGCGAGCACCAGCACCGCCGCCAGGAACCCGACCACCGGCCCGAGCCGTTCCGCCTCGGCCCGGGCGTGGTCGAGCGAGATCGCGCCGGTGGCGACCACGATCCCGGCGGCCGGCACGGCCATGACCGCCTCCGGCCAGCCGAAGGGCCGTACGACGGCCCAGGCGAGCACGGCGACGAGCAGCACGGCCGAAAGCGCTTCGGCGAGAGGGGTGTGCAGGGCGGGTCCTTCCGGAACGGATCACTTGGTGCCCGCCCATGAAAACAGACGATCGTGAACGCCTCAGGACGACCGGCTGCCCGCCGCGCCGAGGAACTCGGCCCAGCCGCCCACCGGGGACTGACCCGGCACCAGGGTGCGCAGCTTGCGCAGCACCGCCGGGTCCTGCGCCTCCAGCCAGTGCACGAGCTGCTTGAACGACACGAAGCGCACATCGTCGCCGTAGGCGGCCATCTTCCCGATCGCCTCCTCGACGGCGTCCATGTAGATGCCGCCGTTCCAGCGCTCGAAGTGGTTGCCGATGAAGAAGGGGGCGCGGTTGGTCGTGTACGCCCGCTGGAAACCGGCGACATAGGCGTCCCGGGCCTGGGTGCGCCAGGCGTCGAACTGGGTGCGGTCACCGAGCGGGTTGCCGCCGGACTGGTTGAACATCATGTTGTAGTCCATCGACAGCACCTGGAAGTTGTGCCCGGGGAAGGGTATGGACTGCAGCGGGAAGTCCCAGATCTTGCCGCCCTGCACCTTGCCCGGCCAGATCTGCAGACCGCCGGGGGAGCTGGCGTCGTACTTCCAGCCGAGCGCGGCCGCGGTGGGCAGCAGGTTGGACTGGCCCTCCAGGCACGGGGTACGGCCGCCGATCAGCTCCTTGTGGTAGTCGAAGGGCAGCGGATCCAGGTCCGTGAAGCCGGTGTTGGTCTTCCACTGCGTCACGAAGCTCATGGCCTGGTCGATCTCGCTGCGCCACTCGGCCGGGGACCAGTTGCGCACCCCGTTGGTCCCGCAGAAGTGCCCGTTGAAGTGGGTGCCTATCTCATGGCCCTCCAGCCAGGCCGAGCGGACCTCCTGGATGGTGGCGTGGATGTGCCGGTCGGCGAGATAGCCGATGTCGGAGGCGCCGACCTTGTGCTGCGGCGGACGGTACAGGTGCTTCTTGGACTCGGGCAGGGTGTAGATGCCGCTGAGGAAGAACGTCATCTTGGCGCCGTGGTCGGCGGCCACCTTACGGAACCGGGAGAACAGCTGGTTGCTCAGCTCGCCTGCGCCGTCCCAGGAGAACACCACGAACTGCGGCGGCTTCTGGCCCGGCTTCAGCCGTTCGGGCGTCGGCTGGTGCGGCTGGGCGCCGGTGTCGGCGGTGGAGCCGTCGCCGATCGGCTTCACCGGCCGGGCCTGTGCGGTGCCCTTGCCGCCGGAGGAGGCCGGGCCGACCGAGAGGCCGGTGCCGGAGGAGCATGCGGCCAGCGTGCCCAGGGCGCCCGCGGCCGCGCCCGCCGTCAGTACCCGCCTGCGTGAGATCCCGCTCATCGTGTCCCCGATTTCCTTCTCTGGGCCCTCTGCGGGGCCTGCTCACCGTGCGGTCGACGGGTTCGATCGCGGGAACGGGCAGAAAGATCGGGGCCGGCGGCGCCTGTTGCCGTTCTGTGACAGTTGTGGCGCGCCCATGACGAACCCCGCTGTCCTGGTGGGGAGCAGCGGGGTTCTGGGGGGCTTGTGCGCAGGTCAGGGGGCCGTGCCGGGGGCGAACACCGACAGGAAGACGGACGAGGAGTTCCCGCTCACGGGCACCGCTCCGCCCGTCCACGCGACCTTCAGGGAGTCGCGCTCGTCCGGCGGCGTGACGAGCAGCGCGGCCGGGGTGGCCGTCCTGGCGCCGCTGACCCCCGGGTTGGAGAAGGTCAGCCCCGCCCAGGCGCTCTGCCCCGGCCTGAGCGTGACGGTCACCGAGGAGCCCGGCTCGCGCTTGGGGTCCGGGCCGAGCTGGCCGCCGGAGGCGCCGACGAACGCCGCGCCCGGATAGCCGCGCAGGGTGCAGGCCCGCCCGGAGCTGTTGGTGAGCACGACCGGGAAGTTCTCCTGGCCGGCGCCCGGGTCGTTGCGGCCCACGGAGGCGCTCAGTTGCGAGGTGTGGCAGCGGGAGCCCGCGGCCGCCGTGGGGGTCGTGGCGCCGCCCCGTGACGCCGTGCCCTGTGGCGCGGACGCCGTGGCGGCGCCGGTGCCGGCGGAGGTCGGGGTGGACGCGACGGACGCCGGGTTCTGGGTGTCGCCGGTCGCGGGCGCGGCCGTACCGGACGATGTGAGGGGCGGGTTGCTGTGGACGTCGTGGCTGCTGCCACAGGCGGTCAGGAGGCCCAGCACGGCGAACGTACCGACGAGCAGGGCCCCGTGCCGCGTGGACCGGGGTGCGTACACCATGTCGCTCACCACTCCTGGATGATCACGGCACACGAGGGAACGCGTGCCTGCGGCGCCGAGTGCGCCGTCATCACACTCCGATGCGCGCAGCGCCCGAAAAGTTCGGCACACGCAGGGTTCCTTCCCCGCCGTGACCTCCGGCAGGCGTCGCTCAGCCCACCCGCAGCGAACGGAGTATCCCGTCCGTGGCGTCACCGGTTCCCTGCTCGCGCACCTGTACGTACACCTGCGGTTGACCGGTGCCGTCGTTCGCCGGAACCAGTGCGGACTCCGTGACCGAGCCGCCGTCCGGGCAGCCGCTCCACGCCCGCACCAGGCCGTGCCACTCGGCGTCGGTGAAGGTACGGCTGCCGGAGTAGTGGCAGCCGGAGTGGGCGAGTGCCCTCACCTTCGCCGTGACGTCGCCGTGCTCGCTCACCCCGGCGAAGACGCCGTTCACCGGCTTGCCCAGATCGGGCCACCGGGTCAGGTCGTCGGCCACCACCAGCCCCGGCTCGTGTCCCTTGGCCAGCCCCAGGGCACTCGGGTCCCAGCCGGAGTCGCGCAGCTCATGGCTCCAGCCCGGGGGTACCTGTACGACCACTCGTCCGGTCGCGTCCGTCACCCGGGTCCCGTCCGGGGAACCGCCGCGGTGCAGGACGACGGTGACGGCGACGGCGGCCGCCGCGGCGGCGAGGACCGCGGCCAGCGACATCGTCACGATGTTCAGTCGCCCGCGCACCCCGTCCAGCCGCCGGGCGGCGGGCGGTGCCGCCTGGACCGCCTGACCCGTCGCCAGCCGGTCCAGCTCCCGCGCGAACGCCTGCGCACCGGGCCAGCGGCGCGCCCGGTCCGGCTCCAGCGCCCGCAGCAGCGCCCGCTCCACGTCCTCGCCGAGGTCCGGCCGCAGCCGCCGCGGCGGTACGACCCTGCCCGGGGCGCCGGGCACGGTCCCGGTGAGCAGCTCGTAGCCGACCGCGCCCAGGCTGTAGACGTCGGCCCGCTCGTCGATGCCCTCGCCGGGCTCGGCCTGCTCCGGCGGCTGATAGCCCGCCGAGCCCGCGGCCAGCGTCAGCACCGAGGCCTGCGCGAGGCTCTTGGCCAGGCCCAGATCGGCCAGCAGCACCCGCCGGGTGCCGTCCGGGGCGGTGTGCAGCAGCACGTTGGTCGGCTTGATGTCCCGGTGCACGATGCCCGCCTCGTGCAGCGCGGCGGCACCGCGCGCGGCCTCCGCGGTCAGCGCCAGCGCGTCGCGCACCGGCAGCGGGCCGCCGGCCAGCAGGTCGGCGAGGGTGCCGCCGTCGGCGTACTCCATCACGAAGTACGGCCTGCCGTCGGGGAGTTGGCCGATGTCGTAGACCTGAACGATCCGGCTGGAGCCGGCCCGGCGCAGCAGCCGCGCCTCGGACAGGAAGCGCTCCCTGATGTCGAGCCGGTGGGTCCAGTTGTCGGCGAGGACCTTCACCGCGACCGGGGCCTGCAGCTCTTCGTCGTGGGCGAGCCACACCGTGGCGAAGGCGCCGCTGCCCAGCGGGCGTTCGAGGCGGTGGCGGCCGATCCGCCCTGGGGATTGCATACGACTATCATGCCTGGCCTGAGATCGACTCGAAGGGGGGCCCGTCCGTGCAGGACCAGGCGCCGATGGAAGACCTCGCCCGGCGGGCCGCCACGGGCGACAGTGCCGCGTTGGACCGGTTGCTGGCGGAGATCCGGCCGGAGGTCGTGCGGCGCTGCGGGCGTTTCCTGCCCTGCCGGGAGGACGCCGAGGAGGCCGCGCAGGACGTGCTGCTCCAGGTCGCCCGGTACATCACCGCCTTCGAGGGCCGCAGCCGCTTCGGCACCTGGCTGTACACCGTGGTCGCCAACTGCTGCCGGCAGAAGTACCGCGAGCTGAAGCGGCGCGCCGCCGAGCAGCCCGCCACGATCGAGCCCGCGTACGCTGTCGACCCGCGCACCACCAGCGTCATCGCCGGCTCCCGGGTGGACCTGCTGGAGGCCCTGGACCGCCTGGAGCGCACCCACCCCCATCTGGTCGCGCCGCTGGTCTACCGCGACATCTGCCAGCTGGACTACGCCGAGGTCGCCGAACGCGTCGGCATCCCCCTCGGCACCCTCAAGTCCCGCCTGCACGAGGCCCGCAAACAGGTACGACCGTGGCTGGCCGGCGGCTGAGGCGTTCTGTGTCCGGGCTGAGGGGGGCCTCGGCGGTGATCCCGAGTGGTGAGGCAGGGGCGGGTGCCATCCCCGATGCGTGACCGGGAAAGGGCTCGCCCGCCTGGAGGGTCCGCGGAACGGGAGCCGGGTTCGCACACCGCCGCCGGTGTCCGGGCGGATGATCCCGAGGGCCCCAGGTGTCCTGCCGACTCCGCCGTGCACGTGCTGCCCCGCGTCGCCGGCACGCCCCCGCCGCTGCCAGGACCGGTTGCGTACGGCCCGCCGTCGCATGGCACCGGCAAGCACCTGGCGCGGCCGTACCGCCCTGGCGGGGGCGTGGCTCGCAGGTCTCCCGGACCCGTCGTCCCATGGCACACCGGCAGACGTTCGGCGGGCCGTACCGCCCTGGCGGGGGCGTGGCTCGCAGGCGTTACGGGCCCGTCGTGCCATGGCACCGCACAGCTCTGGCGCGGCTGTATTCCCGGCGGGGCGCGGCGGCCGACACGCCCCCTGGCTCGGCCCGGCCGCTCGCATACCCACCGCCGGTCGCCGCCAGGACCGGTTGCGTACGGCCCGTCGTTCCACGGCACCGGCACACCCCCGGCGCCGCTGTACCCCCCAGCGGGGCACGGCCTGCAGGTCTGCCGGACGGCACCGGCCGGACCAGGGCCTAGTGGTCCTCCTCGAACAGTGGCAGTACCGCCCAGATCGTCTTGCCCTCCGGGGTGTGGCGGCTGCCCCAGCGCTGGGTGAGCTGGGCGACCAGCAGCAGGCCGCGGCCGCCCTCGTCGAAGGTCTTGGCCCGGCGCAGGTGCGGGGCGGTGTGGCTGGTGTCGGAGACCTCGCAGATCAGGGTGGCGGCGTCGTGGATCAGGCGCAGGCGGATGGGGCGGGCGCCGTACCGGATGGCGTTGGTGACCAGCTCGCTGACCACCAGCTCCGTCGTGAACGACGCCTCGCTGAGCCCCCAGGTGTCCAACTGCTCCACGACCTGCTTGCGGATCGGCGCGACGAGTGCCGGATCGGCCGGGACGTCCCAGGTCGCCACCTGCGAGGGGGGCAGGCCCCGGGTGCGGGCGAGCAGCAGCGCCACGTCGTCGGCGGAGCCACCCGGCGGCAGCAGGGTGTCCAGGACGTGGTCGCAGGTGTCGTCCAGGGAGTCCGCGTACGCCCCGAGCGCCTCGTACAGCATCTCCCGACTCGTCTCCGGGTCCCGCTCCCGGGACCACACCAGCCCGTCCGTGTACAGCGCGAGGACGGTGCCCTCGGGCAGTTCCACCTCGGTGGACTCGAAGGGCAGCCCGCCCAGACCCAGCGGGGGACCGGCGGGCAGCTCCAGGGCCCGCGGCACTCCGCCCGGCAGCAGGAGCACGGGCGGCGGATGCCCGGCGCGGGCCACGGTGCACCGCCGCGACACCGGGTCGTAGACGGCGTACAAACAGGTCGCGCCGACCTCGCCGGGGCTGTCGACACCGGACTCCTCCGACAGCCGCACCACCAGGTCGTCCAGGTGGGTGAGCAGTTCGTCCGGGGCCAGGTCGATGTCGGCGAGGGTGCGTACGGCCGTCCGCAGCCGGCCCATGGTGGCCGAGGCCTCGACGCCGTGCCCGACGACATCTCCGACGACCATCGCGACCCGCGTCCCGGACAGCGGGATGACGTCGAACCAGTCACCGCCGACCCCGGCCCGCGCGGCCGGCAGATAGCGGGAGCGGGCCTCCAGCGCGGCCGTGGCCGGCAGGATGCGGGGGAGCAGGCTGCGCTGGAGCGCGAGGGCGGTCTCCCGCTCGCGGGAGTAGCGGCGTGCGTTGTCGACGCAGACGGCGGCGCGGGCGGTGATCTCCTCGGCCAGCAGCACGTCGTCCGCGGTGAACCCCTCCGGGCGCCGGCACCGGGTGAGGACCGCGACCCCGAGGGTCAGCCCGCGCGCCTGGATCGGCACCGACATCGAGGAGTGCATGCCGAACTCCCGCACCTTCCGAGCGCGCCCGGTGTGCCAGGTCATCCACTCGTAGATGTCGCCCTCGGCCACCGAGGCGACGATCGTGTGGCCCGCGGTCAGCGAGTCGGCCTGCGGCGAGCCGGCCGGGTACTCCTCGGCCTGACCGGGGCTGATCACCGCTTCCGGCACCTCGGGGTGCACCGAGCTGTGGGCGATCCGGCGCAGCCGCACCGGCGCCGTGATGCGGGCCGGGGGCTCGCCGCCGTGCTCGTCGGGGTCCAGCAGGTCGATGGTGACGAAGTCGGCGAGGGCGGGCACGCACACGTCCGCCAGCTCCTGGGCCGTGCGGACGACGTCGAGGGTGCTGCCGATGCGCACGCTCGCCTCGTTCACCAGTTGCAGCCGCTGCCGGGCCAGGTAGTTCTCCGTGATGTCGTGCGCGGCCAGGCACACCCCCCGCACCCGGCCCTCGCGATCCTTGACCGGGGCCATCCGGGCGAGCCAGGCGTGCGCGCGCTGCTCGCCGCCGGTGCGCATGTAGGTCTGCACGTCCAGCGACTCGCCGCTGGTCAGCACCTGGAGCATGCCCTGCTCCAGGTCCTCGCTCTGCTGCTTGCCGCCGATCTCGGCGAGCCTGAGGCCCCGGACCCGCTTCTCCGGCAGGCCGACAAGCTCGGCCATGACGTCGTTCATGCGGCGCAGCCGGAGCGTGTCGTCGTACACGGCGACCGCGCACGGCGACTGGATCAGGCCCGCCGCGGCGAGCGGGTCGTCATCGGCGGGCGGCTCCGCGCCGGTCAGCGGGGTGACCACGAGCCAGTCGCCGCGGTGTCCGTCGCGGGGCGGCCGGCGGTGGGCGAGCAGCCAGACCGGGACCGTACGGCCGTTCCGGTGACGCAGTCCGACCGTTCCGTCCCAGCGCGGGCCCCGGGGGACGGCCGGGGCGCCGTCCCCGCCGAGCAGCCGGGCGGCGGGCAGGCCCAGGACGGCCTCGGCCGGGTGACCGAGCAGGCGCCGGGCGCCCTCGTTCCACTCCACCAGCGTTCCGTCGTCGTCGATGACGGCCCGGGCCGTCATCGCATCGTCGAACGGATAGACCCGGCTCATCGTCGCCGCTCCCAGCGCGCACTCACAGTGAACAGGTGGCACCACTTCTGTTTCCAGCGTAGTGCTTCGCGCACGTCTGTGGGCCAGGGCCCCCGGCCGGTCGGCCGGTCCGTCGAACACGGTCAAGGGGAAGATCCGGCCGATGTGTGACCGGGGACGGACATCGGGTTCCGGACCCTTGACGATCGTGTGCGGCCGACCGTCAGAATCTGTTTGTTCACGATCAGTTGTGAGTACTTTTGGGCCCTGATGAGGGAGAGCCGCCTTGACGGTCACTCGCCGATCGATACTGGTCGCAGCCACGGCAACACCCGCGGCCGGAGTACTGCTGGGCACCACGGCGGCTCCGGCCGCCCTCGCCGCCGAGGCGTCGCCGGGCGTCGGCGGCCGCCACACCGTGCCGCTGCGGGACGGCTGGCGCTTCGCGCTGGTCAACCCGGGCGGCATCACCGACCCGACCGGGGCCTACGAACGGGCCGCCGACCCCGGTTACGACGACTCGGACTGGCGCGACCTCGCCGTCCCGCACGACTGGAGCATCGAGCAGACCCCCACCACCGACCACGGCACCACCAGCGGCACCGGCTTCCTGCCGGGCGGCCTCGGCTGGTACCGGCTCGCCTTCACCCTTCCGCCCGCGTACGCCGGCAAGCGGATCTCGGTGGAGTTCGACGGCGTCTACATGGACTCCCACGTCTACTGCAACGGCACCGAGGCCGGCCGCCATCCCTACGGCTACACCGGCTTCGCCCTCGACCTCACCGGTCTCGTGCACACCGACGGCAGCACACCCAACGTCCTCGCGGTCAAGGTGCAGAACCGGCTGCCGAGCAGCCGCTGGTACTCCGGCAGCGGCATCTACCGCGAGGCCCGTCTCGTGATCACCGAGCCGGTGCACGTGGCCCGTTGGGGCACGTATGTGACGACGCCCGAGGTCTCGGCCGGCAGCGCCCTGGTCCGGGTGGCGACGACCGTCGTGAACGAGTCCGGCACTGGCACGGACGTCCAGGTCCTGTCCCGGATCACCGGACCCGACGGCCGTACGGTCGCCCGTGCCGCCACCACCGTCGCCGTCTCCGAGCAGGCCACTGAGACCCATGAACTGACCGTCCCCGAACCGCGGTTGTGGGACGCCGACACCCCCGGCCACCGCTACACCCTGCACACCGAGCTGCGTGTCGGCGGCCGTACCACCGACACCTACCGCACGCCCTTCGGTATCCGCAGCTACCGCTTCGACCCCGACGAGGGCTTCTCCCTCAACGGCACCCCCACCAAGATCAAGGGCGTCGACCTCCACCACGACCAGGGCGCCCTCGGCGCGGCGATCAGCCTCGACGCGGTCCGCAGACAGATGCGGATCATGAAGTCGATGGGCGTCAACGCCTTCCGCACCTCCCACAACCCGCCCTCGCCGCAGATGATCCAGGCCTGCGAGGAGCTGGGCATCGTGATGATGGTCGAGGCCTTCGACTGCTGGCGCACCGGCAAGACGACGTACGACTACGGCCGGTTCTTCGACGAGTGGTGCGAGAA
Organism: Streptomyces sp. NPDC020192; assembly: GCF_044388685.1. Classification (NCBI taxonomy): domain Bacteria; kingdom Bacillati; phylum Actinomycetota; class Actinomycetes; order Kitasatosporales; family Streptomycetaceae; genus Streptomyces; species Streptomyces sp. NPDC020192. The sequence goes on from NZ_JBIRXG010000026.1 coordinate 54,478, forward strand.
GGACGCCACCGAGATGGTGCTCGCCGCCCGCAACTCGCCCGCCGTGGTGCTGTGGTCCATCGGCAACGAGATCCCCGACTCCACCTCCACGGCCGGGCTCGCCATGGCCGACCGGATCATCGGCGCGATCAAGGCCGCCGACGGCACCCGCCCGGTGGTGATCGGCTCCGACAAGTACCACGGCGTGCCCGCCACCGGTTCCCCGGCCGACCTGATGCTCGCCAGGCTCGACGGCCTCGGCCTCAACTACAACACCGCGAAGTCGGTCGACGCCCTGCACGCGAAGTACCCGCACCTGTTCCTCTTCGAGTCCGAGTCCTCCTCGGAGACCTCGACCCGGGGCGCCTACCAGGAGCCCGAGCACCTCAACACCGGCGAGAACCACACCCCGGGCCGGCGCGAGACGTCCTCCTACGACAACAACCTCGCCTCCTGGACGATGAGCGGCGAGTACGGCCACAAGAAGGACCGGGACCGCACGTGGTTCGCGGGACAGTTCCTGTGGTCCGGCATCGACTACATCGGCGAGCCGACGCCGTACGACGCCTTCCCGGTCAAGGCGTCCTTCTTCGGCGCGGTGGACACGGCCGGCTTCCCCAAGGACATGTACCACCTCTTCAAGAGCCAGTGGACGACCGAGCCGATGGTCCATCTGCTCCCGATGACCTGGAACCACGAGGAGGGCGACACGGTCGAGGTCTGGGCGTACGCCAACGTGCCCTCCGTCGAGCTGTTCCTCAACGGAAGGTCCCTCGGCACAAGGGAGTTCGACGTCAAGAAGACCACCGACGGGCGCACCTACCTGGAGACCACCGAGGCCACCGGCGACGACAGGACCTTCACCGACGGCCCCTACCCGGGCAGTTACACCAGCCCCAACGGCAGCGCGGGCAAGCTGCACCTGACGTGGAAAGTGCCGTATCAGCCCGGTGAGTTGAAGGCGGTGGCCCGGCGGGACGGCAAGGTGGTCGCCACCGACGTGCTGCACACCGCCGGGGACCCGCACGCCGTACGCCTCACCGCCGACCGCAACTCCCTGGCCGCCGACGGCCGTTCACTGGTCTTCGTCACCGCCGACATCGTCGACGCGCACGGGGTGGTGGTGCCGGACGCCGAGCACCTCATCACCTTCGACGTCGGCGGCGGCTCGCTGGCCGGGGTCGACAACGGCCGCGAGGAGAGCGCCGAGCGCTACCAGGCGAGCACCCGCACCGCGTTCCACGGCAAGGCCCTCGCCATCGTCCGCTCCGGCACGAAGCCCGGGGAGCTGAAGGTCACCGCGCGCGTGGGCGGCCTGCGCACGGGCACGGTGAGCGTGCATGCGACGGCGGCGCGCGAGGCGGCCCGCACCCCGGCGGCCGACTTCCGGCCCGACTATCCCGAGCCGCCGAACTACCCTTGTGCGGACGCCAGTTACTCCGGCCGCGAGGACACCCCGCCCGCCGCGATGCTGGACGGGGATCCGGCCACCGGCTGGTCCAACGCCTTCACGAAATCGGCCACCGCGCTGCTGCCCGCCTTCAGCGGAGCCCGTGCGACGGACTGGGTGTCCGTCGACGCCGGGCGCACCCGGACCTTCGACCGGGTGGCGGCCTCCTTCACGGTGGACGCCGGGCACACGCTGCCCGCGCGGGCCGAGGTGGCGGTGTGGGACGGCCACGCCTATGTGCCGGTGACCGGCGCGACGACGGACTGGGCCACCGCCTCGGACAGCCCGACGGTGATCACCTTCGACGCGGTACGCGGCTCCCGGCTGCGGCTGACCCTCACGAGCGCGTATCCAGGGCAGGCGAAGGGGGCGGTGCGGATCAGCCGCCTCGATGTGTAGCGGGTACGGACGGTCCGGGTGGAGCCGGTCCCGCCCGGATCGTTGACGGGCCGGAGCAAGGCTGCACCGGTAGGTTCTGCTCCCGGGATTCGTTCGCAGTGCATCGGTCTTCGGGCCGGTGGTGCAGCGAATCACGACGGTTTCGAGTTGCGGCGTCTTGTTCCTTCGAAGCAGGGCGATGGTTCTGTTGCGGGCTGTGTCTGCCATGACTCAAGTCCGTAGGGTGATCCGCACGCAGCTTCGGTACGGCTTTCGCCTGTACCCGACGCCCGGGTTGTGTTCAACGATGCGGTGCGGGCCCGGGAGGACGCCCGCGTGGCGGGCAGGCTTCGCCTCGCTCAAGGGCGAGCGCAAGGGGCCGAGGCTGGGTGCTCCGCGTCTGAAGTCCCGAAAGGACCGCAGGCAGTCGATCCGGTTCACCGCGAACGCCCGCTGGTGCATCACGCCCGGCGTACGGTTGAATCTGCCGAAGATCGGCGAGGATGCAGCGGGCCGGTACTTCGTCGGCTTCGTCATCGGCACCGACGCGGCTGCGGATCTTGAGCGGATGCCGGATGTCGAAGCGAGCGTGGGCATCGACCTCGGACTGACCCTCCCCCAGACTCCGTCCGGGGGACCCCCATCGCGGTGCTGTCCGGCGGCACGAAAATTGGCTCGCCGCAGGCAGAAGGGGTCGAAGAACCGGGCCAAGGCCCGCCTGAAGGTCGCCCGCGCTCACGCGAAGGTGGCCGACGTACGCCGGGAGTTCCACCACCAGTTGTCCACGAAGCTGATCCGTGAGAACCAAGCGGTCGCCGTGGAGGACTTGGCGGTGGTCGGCCTGGCGCGCACCCGGTTGGCCAAGAGCGTCCACGATGCGGGCTGGTCCCAGTTCGTGGGCACCTGCACGACCTGCGGCGCTGTCCACGATCGGGACCACGATGCCGCGAAGAACGTGAAATCGGCCGCCGGACTGGCGGTGACAGCCTGTGGAGCGCCGGCAGGATCAGAACCCGTTCTGGCACGGCGTGGTGAAGCAGGAAGCCGTGGAAGCCCGCCCGATGCCCGTGCCGCGTAGCGGCACAGCACCAGGCGAGCAGGCCGGAATCTCTCTCCTTCGGGAGGGAACCCCGTACGCTGCCGGGCCGGGCCGACGCGGTTCGGCCGCGCCCAGAAGGTGCGCGGGGCTGTGCGTTCATGAAGCTACCGCCGCATGGGCGTGGCTCCCCTCACACCAACACCGGCTGCAGCGCACCCTCGTGGGTCAGGAGCCAGACCTTGTTCTCGACGCCGCCCGCGTACCCGCGCATCGAGCCGTCCGCGCCGATCACCCGGTGGCAGGGGCGGACGAGGAGGTGAGGGTTGGCGCCGAGGGCCCGGCCGACCGCGCGCAGCTCGGTGCGCGGCACGCCCAGCCGGGCGGCCAGTTCGCCGTACGTGGTCGTCGTGCCGTGGGGGACGTCCTCCAGGGCCTGCCAGACCGCCCGCTGGAACGGGGTGCCGACGGGTGCGAGCGGCAGGTCGAAGCGGGTCAGCCGGCCCGCGAAGTAGGCGTCCAGCTGCCGGTGCGCCTCGGTGAACGGCGCGTCGTCGCGCTCCTCCGCGCGGACCGTGGGCGCGCCGCGCTGCCCGGGCAGGGTGAGCGAGGCGAGCGTGACGCCGGCCGCCGAGACCGTGCCGGTCAGCAGCAGGTCGCCCAGCGGGCTGGGGTGGACGGTGTGAACGGTGCGCGTGTTCATCGCTGCTCCTTCTGTCTTCGTCGGTGTCCTGCTGTCCTTCGCTGTCGAGTCTGCTGCGCCGCGCGCCCCGGGACCGGCGGGAATCGGACATGGCCCTCGGGTGCCGCAGGTACCGTGTCGGATGCCTTCTGACCTGCTGGTATTTACGGGTAAGTACCCGCGCGGTACCGTGAGGGGCATGCCAGCTCTCAACGTGGAGTTCAGCGACCGGGAACTAGAGGACCTGCGGCAGATCGCCAAGGAGCGCGGTACGTCGATGAAGGCCCTGGTGCGGGAGGCCGCCGCCGCCGACATCGCCCGGCACCGGGCCCTGCAGGAGGGCGCCGAGGCCTTCCGGCAGTTCTTCGCCGCGCACGCCGAGGAGTTCGCGGCGGCCTTCCCCGACGACGAACCCTCCGCGAAGGACGAGGCCGCCTGAGCGATGTCCTCCGTCATCCATATCGACGTCCCCTGGCTGCTCCAGCGCCATGAGGAGGTCCTGCCCGACCAGCCCGCGGTCGACGACTTCTCCGCGCTGGTCGCCGCCGTCGCCCGGCACCGCGTGGACCCGCCCCGGCTCGGCGTGGACTCCGACCCCGCCTGGCGGGCCGCCGCCCTGCTGCACACCCTAGCCGTGCTCAAGCCGCTGCCCGCGGCCAACGCCCGTTTCGCCTGCGCGACCGCCGTGGCGTACATGTTCGTCAGCGGCGTCGGCATCGACCCGCCCTACGGCGCCCTCGTCGACCTCGCCCGCGACCTGATCTCCGGCAAGGCGGACGTGTACGGCGCGGCCGACCGGCTGCGCTCCTGGCAGATCTGAGCGGATCCGAGTAAGAGCCGCGCGGGCCGGGAACGAGCCCGGCCCGTCGGCGCGTGTGCACGTTTCACGCGGGGTGTTCGGGTTGTCGAATGCCGTCACAACCGAACAGACAGGCTCCCGCCCTTTCTGACTTTCCTTCAAACCGGCCGAGTTGTGCGGGCGCCTTGTTGCTCGTGTGGATGTTGTGCAAGGGTTGAAAGGCTCGTGCGGGGGGTAAAGTCCGAGGTTCTTCCGGCAGTTGCGGATCGTTCACCGGCCGGGCGCCGGTGAGTTCGCCTCCCCGTGCGCGCCCCAGAGATACGCAACGACGCATCACGCACCAAAGGAATCCGCTCAGTGCCCACCCCCCACCCTCCTCGTCCCCCCTATCCGCCGCCCGGCGGAGATCCCGGGGAACCGGACGAGTTGCTCGCCGGTCCGCTGCGGGCCGGCTCCGACGCGGAAGGCTCGCGGTCCACCGCCCTGCTGATGGCCCGGCACTGGCAGCCGGCCCACGAGTACGCGGGCATCTGCCTGGCCATGTCCGGGCCCCTCGCCCACATGGTCACCGCCACCGCCTTCCATCAGGTCCTCGGCCGTCTCGCGCTCGGCGAGCCCGCCGAGGCGCTGCGGCCCCGCCTGCTGGTCACCGTCCGGGACACGGTCGTCAACTGGTCCGGCACGGACCGGATCACGGCCGTACTGTCCGGCCTCGGCAAACCCGCCGGGGGCCGCGGTATGCGCGCCGCCAAGACGCTGATACCGGACAACCGCGCCCTGTCCGACCGCTCTTTCCACGCCCTGCCCCGCCTGGAGCAGGCGCTGCTGTGGCACATCGAGGTCGAGGCCGAGCCGATATCCGTGCCGGCCGCGCTGCTCGGCCTGGACGCCGACAGCGCGACGGCCGCGCTGGAGGAGGCGCGGGACAAGTTCCGGGAAGGCCTGGTCCGCGCCCACCGGGAACTCGCGCCCGGCAAGGACTGCCGCTACTACAACCGGCTGCTCGACGTCCCGATCCGCCGGGGCGGCGCCCTGCTGCCCGACGTCCAGGAACACCTGGCCGCCTGCCCCTACTGCCGGCACGCCGCCGAGCAGCTCGGCCACGCCGACGCGGCCTTGGGCGTGCTGCTCGCCGAGGCCGTGCTCGGCTGGGGCGCCCGCCGGTACCTCGACTCGCGCCCCGGCCGCCGACAGGGCCCCGCCAGCGGCGGCAATCGGCGTTCCGGCGGACGCCGGCGCGGCGGGGACAAGCCCGGACTGCTCGCCCGCGCCGCCCGCACCGGTTCCCTGCGCCGCGGCGACGGTGACAGCAGAGCGCCCCGCGGCCGGCGGCGCGGCGGCGGCGAGCCCGGACCGCTCGCCCGGATCCCGGCGGCCGTACTCCGCGCACCCGTCGCCGCGTTGTCGTCCCGGACGCTGCTCACCGGGGTCGGCGTGGCCTCGGCCGGGCTGCTCGCGACCGTGCTGGCGATCAGCATGTGGCCGGACGGCGGCGACGGCACCGACCCGGTCGCCTCCACCAGCGCCGTCCCCGGCACCGGCGGCCCCTCCGCGCCCACCTCCGCCACCGCGCCCGGCACCGCGGGCCTGCCCACGTCCGGCCGTCCCACCCGCCTGCGCAACGCCGACGCCGACCTGTGCCTGGACATCAAGGGCACCCCGCGCGCCGGGGCGGGCGCGGTGCTGGCCGTGTGCTCCTCGGCGGCCGGCCAGCAGTGGACGTACGACACCGACGGACTGCTGCGCAGCGCGGCCGTCACGGACCTGTGCCTGGACTCGCACGCCGATGCCGGGGTGGTCATCCTCGGCGGCTGCGCCGACGCGGGCTCGCCGCGGGAGAGGGACGTGCGATACGACCGCACCGCGCAGGGTGAGCTGCTGCCCCGCTGGGACCACACCCTCGCCCTCGCCGCCGCGGGCGCGACCCCGGGCGCCGACCTCGTCGTCAAGGTCCGGGACCACTCGGCCGGCCAGCGCTGGGTCACCGACACGCCGTCGGCGAGCCCCGGCTCCCTGTCCATCGCCGGCACGGGCGGGCCGTCCGCACAGCCGGCGCGGCTGCCGGAGAAGGACACCTGACCCCACCGCCGGTGGCGGGCCGCCCGCCACCGGCAAAGCCCTGGTTCAGACGGGTTCTTCGACGAGGTCGGCCGCCGACACCGTCCCCGGGCCGCTGTGCCCGGACAGCGCCAGCGTGAGGTCGAACTCGGCCAGCAGACACCGGATGACGTGTTCCACGCCCGCCTGCCCGTCCAGCCCGAGCCCGTAGACGTACGGCCGTCCGACCAGCACCGCCCGCGCGCCCAGGGCCAGCGCCTTGAACACGTCGTCGCCGGTGCGCACCCCGCTGTCGAACAGCACCGTCAGCCGGTCGCCGACCGCCTGCGCGACCCGGGGCAGCGCGTCGGCCGCGGCGACCGAGCCGGCCACCTGCCGGCCGCCGTGGTTGGAGACCACCACGCCGTCCATCCCGGCGTCGGCGGCCAGCCGGGCGTCGTCCGGGTGCAGGACGCCCTTCAGCACGATCGGACCGTCCCAGTGCTCCCGCAGGAAGGCCAGGTCCGGCCAGGTCTTGCCCGGGTCCCCGAACAGGCCGAGGAAGTGCAGCACCGCCGCGTTCGGATCCTCCTCCACGGGCCGCTCGAGCCCCGCCTGGAAGGCCGGGTCGGTGAAGTAGTTGGCGGTGCCCACGCCGTGCAGGAACGGCAGATACGCCTGGTCCAGGTCGCGGGGCCGCCACGCCAGCAGCTGGGTGTCCAGGGTGACGACCAGCACCGAGAACCCGGCGGCCTTCGCCCTGCTCAGGAAACTCCGGGTCACCTCGCGGTCCTTGCCCCAGTACAGCTGGAACCACCGCTCGGCGTCCCCCATCGCCTCGGCCACCCGCTCCATCGGCGTGCTCGACGCCGACGACAGGACGTACGGCACGCCCTGGGCGGCGGCGGCCCGGGCGGCGGCAAGTTCGGCGTCCGGATGCATGATCCTCAGCACGCCGACGGGGGCCAGCGCCAGCGGCGCCGGCAGCGACCGCCCGAGCACCTCGACGGACAGATCGCGCTCGCCGACGTCCCGCAGCATGCGCGGCACGATCCGGCGCCGGGCGAGCGCGGCCCGGTTGGCACGGGCCGTGCTGCCGTCGCCCGCGCTGCCCGCCACATACCCCACCGGGCCCGGGGCGAGCCGGTGTTCGGCCAGCTCCTCCAGCCGGGTCAGATCGGTCGGCAGGCGGGGCACGGCACCCGTCATCCCGTTCAGATAGATCTCGTACTGGAAATCGGCCCAGTGCTTCGCCATCCGGTCGTCCGCCTCTCGTCGCTGAGGAGCTGAGGAGCTGAGCGTGCGTGCAGCCAGACGATACGTGATCACTTCATGAACACAAGGAGTCATGAAGGGACTTGAAGGGGTCGGAGCCGGAGTGTTTCAGGACGATTAACGAGGCGCTGATTTTCGGCCATTGAATCGCTTCGGGCGCGCGGAACCCGCTTCGTTCCTGGGGCACGGTGTGCAAATTCCGTGACATCACGCCACTGATTCAACACGAAAGGTTACCGAAACCTATGCGCTCGATGTGAGTTTCGCTCGTGGAGTCGGCAGAGTGGCGCTCGCCGCTCCGGCGCCCCACCCGGGTCCGGGCCGGCACCTCGTCTGTTCGAGCGGAAGGATGCACACAATGCGGAACACCGCGCGCTGGGCAGCGGCCCTCGGCCTCACGGCCGCCGCCGTCTGCGGACCCCTGGCCGGGGCCGCCGTCGCCGCGCCGGGCGCCGCCCCGTCGTCGCTCTACGCCCCCTCGGCGCTGGTCCTCACCGTGGGCCACGGCAACGACGCGGCCACGGCCACGCCCGAGCGTGCCGCGACCCTCATCTGCGCCCCCACGGCCTTCGGCACCCACCCCGATGCGGCCCGTGCCTGCGCCGAACTGCGCGGCACCGGCGGTGACTTCAACGCGCTCAAGCCCGCCGAGGGCGTGTGGTGCACCAAGCTGTACGACCCGGTCGTCGTCACCGTCCAGGGCGTCTGGCAGGGCCAACGCGTCTCCTACGAGCGGACCTTCGGCAACACGTGCATGAAGGACTCCGTGGGCGACGGCGTCTTCTCCTTCTAGGGGATCCGCCGTCCAGGACCGGGATCGCACGGTCCCGTACGCGCCGGTTCAGGTCCGTGACTGGGGAGTGCGGCCACTGGAGCGGGGACCAGCGATCTCGCACCGGGGCCGACGGGCGGAGTGGGGCCGCCCGCCGGCTTCCGGGCACACAGCCGCTCCCCGGGAAAGGCCCGTGGGGGGCCCGACCCGGGGAGCGGCGAAAAAACACCGGTTTCAACCGGTGCCGTCGGCCCTGTGCCGATGACTCGTGTCGTGTGCCGGGATGCGGCGGGCACACAGAGCGACACGGCTCAGGCGTCCCGCCAGGGAGTGTGCCGGGGCCACCAGGCCGGCACCGCCCGGCGGTAGCGCTCGTACTCCGACCCGAACCGGCACACCAACCGCGGCTCCTCGTACCCGCGGACGAAGGCCAGGCTCACCGCCCAGGCACCGGCGGCGTACGCGAACAGCACGGGCCGGGCGAGCAGCAGGCCCTGTCCGGCGAGTACGGCGACGACCGCGAGGTAGATCGGATTGCGCACGTACCGGTACGGCCCGCTCACCACCAGCCGCTCGGGCGGCGCCACCGGCGCCGGGGTGCCGAGCCCCTCCAGGGCGAAGCGGGCGTAGGCCTGAAGGATCACGGCGGCACCGGCCGCCAGGGGGAGCAGGCCCAGCAGCCGCAGCGGCGGCCACCAGTGCCCGGTCCGCCAGCCGCCGGTCAGCCACCACGGCACCAGGACGGCCGCACAGCCCGCCGCCAGGACCAGGAACAGGGTGCTGCCGAGCACCGCCGTCGCCTTGCGCACCCCTTCACCATGACAGGCCGAGGGGCCGCCGTCTCCCTGCTGACGGCGGCCCCTCGGGCTCATGGGTCCGGCGGTCACATGTGGACGACCGGAGCGGCTCCCGCGTCCTGCCGTGGCACTCCGCGCCGGTAGAGCAGGAAGGCGATCAGCGCGCCCGCCGCGAAGAGGCCCGCGGACCACCAGAAGGCGGTCGTGTAGCTCTCGATGGTCGCCTGCGCCTGCACCAGCTTGCTGGTGGCGTCCCGGCCGGCCAGGTAGTTCGTGGCGGCGGTCGAGGCGAGGGTGTTCAGCAGCGCCGTACCGATCGAACCGCCCACCTGCTGCATGGCGTTGACGGCCGCGGAGGCCACGCCTGCGTCCTCGGCCGCGACCCCGCCGGTGGCCAGCTGCATGGCCGTCGGCATGACCAGGCCGAGGCCGGCGCCGATCACGATCAGCTGGGGCAGTACTGCGCTGGCGTAGTGCGTGCCGACGCCGATGCCGGTCAGCCAGGCCATGCCGGCCGTGGCGATCGCGAAGCCCAGCGGGATGACCGCCTTCGGACCGATCCGGGGCAGCAGCATGGTGGTGCCGAGCTGGGCGGCCACCATCAGCGCGCCGACCATCGGAAGGAACGCCACGCCGGTCTTCGTGGGGCTGAAGCCGAGGTTGAGCTGGAGGTAGTAGGTCAGGAAGAGGAACACGCCGAACATGCCCGCGCCGGTGATCAGCACCGCGAGGAAGGAGGCGCCGCGGTCGCGGTCGAGCAGGATGCGCAGCGGCAGCAGCGGGTGCGCGGTCCGGGTCTGCCACCAGGCGAACGCCGCGAGCAGCAGACCGCCCGCGATCAGGAAGCCCCAGGTCAGCGGCGAGCCCCAGTCGTGGGTCTCGGCGTTGGAGAAGCCGTAGACCAGGGAGAACAGTCCGGCGGCGACCAGGACCGTGCCCGGTACGTCGAGCTTGGCGTCGGCAGCGTCGCGGTGGTTGCTCAGCAGGAGCCAGCCGCCCGCGAAGGCGACGACGGCGATGGCCACGTTCACGTACAGGGTCCAGCGCCAGTCGAGGGCGTCGGTCAGCACACCGCCGAGCAGCAGGCCCACCGCGCCGCCGGCGCCGGCGATCGCGCCGTACACGCTGAAGGCGCGGGCCCGTTCCCGGGCGTCGGTGAACGTGGTGTTGAGCAGCGACAGCGCGGCCGGGGCGAGCAGTGCGCCGAAGGCACCCTGCAGGGCGCGGGCGATCACCAGCATGGTGAAGCCGTTGGCGGCACCGCCGAGCGCGGAGGCCGCCGCGAAGCCGACGACGCCGACGAGGAAGGCGGGCTTGCGGCCGAACAGGTCGGCGATGCGGCCGCCGAGCAGCAGCAGGGAGGCGAAGGCGAGGGCGTACGCCGTCACGATCCACTGCCGGCTGCCGTCGGAGAAGCCGAGGTCGGTCTGGGCGGACGGCAGGGCGATGTTCACGATCGTGGCGTCGAGGACGACCATCAGCTGCGCGACGGCGACGACCGCGAGGATCCACCACCGCTTCGGCGAGGCCGCCCCGCCGTGCTCGACGGCGGGGGCTCCCGCCCGGGAGCCTTCGGCCAGGGTTTTCTGGGGCATGAGGAACCACTCCAGGGAAGTCGTTCGGGTGCGAGGAGGCGAACAGCCCATAAACGAAACTGTTTCGTACACATCGAGCCTACGGCACGCCTAGCGAAACGGCAACGTTTCTTTTCTTGCATTCCTTGACTGGCATATAACTGGGAAGGCATATTTGCTCGTATGTCCGACGCAGCGCTCTGGTCCGCCCTCGCCGACCCCCACCGGCGGGCCATCGTGGCGCTGCTCCTGGAACGCCCCCGGCCCGTCGGGGAGATCACCGAGGCCTGCGGGCTGAGTCAGCCGAGCACCTCCAAGCATCTGAAGGTGCTCCGGGAGGCCGGCCTGGTCCGGGTCCGGCAGGAGGCGCAGCGCCGCGTCTACGCCCTGGACCCGGCCCCGATCGCCGCCCTCGACGCCTGGCTGGAGCCCTACCGCAGGTTGTGGAACAGCAGCCTGGACGCCCTGGGCCGGCGCCTCGACGCGACGTCGGACGACCCCCGGCACCCCCCACCACCGAAGGACTGAAGCACCATGCCCGTCGACCTCACCGGCACCTATCTGACCCTGGACGACGGCCGCCCCGCCGTCCGGTTCACCCGCACCTACGACCACCCGGTGGACCGCGTCTGGCGGTTCGTCACCGATCCCGACGAACTCGAGCAGTGGTTCCCGTTCCGCGCCGAGATGGAGCTGCACCCCGGCGGCACCATTCGCTTCAGCGGCCACCCGAACGTGCCCGAGTTCACCGGCCGGATGCTCGCCGTCGACCCGCCCCGGCACCTGTCCTTCGAGTGGGGCGCCGACGAACTCCGCTTCGACCTGGAAGCCGTCGGCGACCGGCGCACCCGGTTCACGCTCACCGACGTCCTCGGCGAGGCCGACACGGCCGCCCGCAACGGCGCCGGCTGGGAGGTCTGCCTCGCCACCCTCGACGCCAAGGCCCGCGGTGAGCGCTTCGAGGGCCCGCACGCCGGGATGAGCGCACCCTGGAAGGAGTTCTACGCCGCCTACGTCGACGCCGGTGTGCCCTCCGGCGCGCAGGTGCCGGGCCTGGACTGACCGTGCCGCGCCCGGGTCGCAGACCTGACCCGGGCGGGTGCGCCGTGGCGGTGGCGAGTTGCCCGGAGCGCGTCAGGATGGATGAATCGGCTCAGGAGAGCGTGGCGGTGGCGAGCCCGGGAGGAGCCGTGGAGCGGTGGCGGCGCGGCCTGCACCGCGCCTGGGAGTGGCTCAGGGTGCGGGCCCTGTTCGAGCACGGCCGGGAGCTGGAACTGCTGCACCGGGCCATGGGGTTCGCCACCCTGGCGCTGGTGACGCTGGCCCCGCTGCTGATCGTGGTCGCCGCCGCCGACCCCCAGTCCCGGGGCGGTTTCGCCTCCTGGCTCACCGACGGCATGGGCCTGTCCGGCCCGTCCGCCCGCGCGCTCACCGACGTCATCAGCCCGCCCCGCAGCGTCATCGGCACGACCAGCGTCCTGAGCCTCGTCCTGCTCGGCGTCTTCGGCGTGACCTTCGGCGGCAGCGTGCAGAACGCCTACGAGCGGATCTGGGGCCTCGCCGCCGGCCCCTGGCACCGGCTGTGGCGGCAGGCCACCTGGCTGGTGGTGCTCACCGCCTACCTCTACCAGGAGGCGGCCACGAAGACCGCGCTGCCCGGCAGCCAGCGGAGCGTGCTGTCCGCGGTGAGCGGGGTGCTCTTCTTCTGGTGGGGGCAGCGCTTCCTGCTGGGCGGCCAGGTCCACTGGCGTGCCCTGTTGCCGGGCGCCATCGCCACCGTCCTCGGCCTCGTCGGCCTGCGGGCCTTCTCCTACCTCGTCTTCACCCCGCTGATCGTCACCAACGCGCTCAGCTACGGCGCGGTCGGCACCGTCCTCGTCGTCGAGTCATGGCTGATCGGCGTCGGGTTCGTCATCTACGGCGGTGCCCTGTTCGGCCGCTGGTTCGTCGAGCACCACTGGACGCCGTCCCACCACCGGACGGGAGAGACGGACGAGACGGAAGAGAAGGACTAGGCCAGCTGCCTGCGCACCAGCTCGTGCAGCCGGCCCCCGGTGTCGGCGAGCAGTTCGGCCGGGCTGCCCTGCTGGACCACTTTGCCGTCCTCCATCACGATCACCCGGTCGGCGTCCAGCACCGTGGACAGCCGGTGCGCGATGACGACCCGGGTGGCGTTCAGCTTGCGGGTGCTGTCGATGACGATGCGCTGGGTGTCGTTGTCCAGGGCGCTGGTGGCCTCGTCGAAGAAGAGGATCCGCGGGCGCCGGATGAGGGCCTGGGCGATCATCAGGCGCTGGCGCTGGCCGCCGGAGATCGCGCCGTTTCCGGCGACGATCGTGTGCAGGCCCATCGGCATCCGCTTGATGTCCTCCGCGAGTCCCGCCATCTCGGCCGCCGCCATGGCCTCCTCCGGCGTGTACGGCTCGGTGCCGCAGATGACGTCCAGGATGGAGCCGGTGAACGGCTGGGCGTGCTGGAGCACGACGCCGCACTGGCGGCGCACCGCCGACTGGTCGAGCGCCGCCAGGTCCTGGCCGTCGTACAGGACGCTGCCGGAGACCGGCTTGTCGAAGCCGATGAGCAGCCTCAGCAGCGTGGACTTGCCGCAGCCGCTCGGGCCGACGACCGCGACGAACTCGCCCGGCCGGATGGCGAAGGACACGTCGTCGAGGACGAGCGGGCCGTCGTCGGCGTACCGGAAGGAGAGGCGCCGGGCCTCCAGCGCACCCGACAGCGGGCCCGGCCGGGTGCTCGACGTGCGCACCTCGGGCAGCGCCTCGAAGACCGGCCTGATCTCCTCGAACAGCGGCAGCGCGGCCACCGCCGAGACGAAGGCGCCGGTCAGCTGGGTGACCGAGGTCAGCACCATCGTCACCGAGGTGTTGAAGGTGAGGAAGTCCGCCGCCGACATCGCGCCCCTCGCCGGGCCCGCCAGCAGCATGAACATCAGCAGCGTGACGATCGGCAGATAGACCGCGCCCAGCACCGTGGTGAGGTTCTTGATCCGGCCGACCTTCTGCTGCAGTTCCCGGCTGTGTGCGAACTCCCGCGCCCAGGCGGCGTAGGCGTAGTTCTCGGCGGCCGCCACCCGCAGCTTGGGCAGGCCGCGCAGGGTCTGGAAGGCCTGGTTGTTCAGCTTGTTGCCGAGCGTCACCAGCCGCCGCTGCCAGCGCACCTGCCACAGCCCGAGCCCGAGGAACACGGCCGCGATGACGACGAGCATGCCGAGCGCCGCCAAGGCCATCGCCGGGCTGTACCAGAACAGCATGCCGAGGTTCATCGCGCCGACCGTCACCGACTGCGCGACCACCGGGCCGACGCCCGCCAGCAGCCGGCGGATCGCGCTGATGCCCATGGCGGCGCTGGCCAGCTCGCCGGTGGAGCGCTGGGTGAAGAACCGGGTGGGCAGCCTGAGCAGCCTGTCCCACACGGCGGGCTGGAGCGCGGCCTCGATCCGGCCCTCCAGACGCAGGATGGACAGGTTCTCCAGCAGCGTGAACGCCGCCGCCACCACGCCGCTCACCATCACGGCCAGGCACACCTGGACGATCAGGCCCGACTGCGCCTTCGGCACGTACTCGCCGAGCACCTTGCCGGTCGCGACCGGCACCAGTGCGCCGATCGCCACCGTCACCAGCCCGGCCAGCAGCAGGCTGAGCAGGTCACCGCGGGTGCCCTGGAGGCTGAAGCGCAGCAGGCCGAGCGGCGAGAGCGCCTTGTCGGGCAGCGGCCGGTAGAACATCACCGCACGCGGCTCGAACTCCTCCGCGTTCGCCTTCTCGATCGGCGTCTCGCGCCCGGTGCCCGGATGGACGGCCACATAGCCGCCGCGCCGCCACATCAGCGCGACCGGAGCCCCGGACAGCGCCCGGTGCCCGACCAACGGGCCCACGTTCTCCCGCCACCAGCGCCCCTGGAGCCGCACGGCCCGGGTGCGCACCCGGGAGGCGAGCGCCACGCGCTCCACCGGGTCGAGGCGTTCGCTCTCGGTGCCGCTCTGCGCGGGCTCGGCCAGCTTGATCCCGGCCGCCTCGGCGACCAGCTTGCAGGCCGCGTACCCGGCGTCCGCGTCGGCGGCCGTGGTGCGGCGGGCCGAGCGCTTGCCGATGGAGGCGAGCAGCGTCCGGTCGGCCTGGGCGCGGACGTCCTCACCGGCCTTGATCCCGGCGGCGGCACGGGTCTCGTGGCTGCGCTCCAGCTGCTCGATCCACCGGTCCAGCGCGGTGAGCAGCCGGTACTGCTGGTCCACCATGGACTGCCACAGCGCCGGGTCCATCAGCAGATCGGCGGCGGCCTCCGCGCCGTACAGCGAGCCGTACTGCACGCTGCCCGGCGGCACCTGCATCCAGAACACGTCGTCGTCGGTGGGCGCCTGGGACCGGTCCTCGGCCATCGGCGCCTGGAACAGGACGGACAGGCCACGGCCGACGCCGAGCGCGACCGCGTACTCCAGCGGGCTGGTGGCGGGCGGGACGTACTGCGGGTTGCCGTACTCGTCGTACGACCAGGTCTGGGTGTTGGCGGGCTGGTACAGCTCGCGCAGGTTGATCCGGTGCACCACGCAGTCCCGCACCGGGCGGGCCACGAGGGTGTGCTGGGGCCCCGCGACCGGGCCGAGCAGCAGGGTGCCCGCCTCCAGCCGGCCGAGGTGGTGCCAGTGGCCCTGCTGGGCGGCGTCCACCGCGAACAGGTCCAGGGCGCCGGCCGCGACCAGCCACAGCACCTGCGGGCCTTCCAGGTCGACGCGGTTGAAGCCGGCGCAGTCGATGCGGGTGCCCATGGACCCCAGGGCACCGAGCACGAGGTCGCCTTCGCTGACGGTCGTCATCTCACCGCTCCCTGACCAGCGCGGCGTACGCGCCGCCGTGCGCCACCAGCTCCTCGTGCCGCCCGCGTTCGACGACCGTGCCGTGCTGGAGTACGACGATCTCGTCACTGTCGCGGACCGTGCTCAGCCGGTGCGCGATCACCACACAGGCACAGCCGCGCCGGCGCAGGTTGTCCATCACGACCAGCTCGGTCTCCGCGTCCAGCGCGCTGGTCACCTCGTCCAGCACCAGGATGCTGGGCCGGCGCACCAACGCCCGTGCGATCTCCAGGCGTTGGCGCTGACCGCCGGAGAAGTTGTGGCCGTCCTGCTCGACCCTGCTGTGGATGCCGCCGGGGCGGCGCATCACGACGTCGTACAGGGCCGCGTCCTTCAGCGCCTCCACCACGGCCTCGTCAGGGATCGACGGATCCCACAGGGCCACGTTGTCGCGGACCGAGCCCTCGAAGAGGAAGACCTCCTGGTCCACGAAGGAGACCGAGGAGGCCAGCGCCCCGCGCGGGATGTCCTCCAGCCGGCGGCCGTCGATGCGGATCACCCCGTCCCAGGGGGCGTACAGGCCGGAGATCAGCCGGGACACCGTCGACTTGCCGCTGCCCGAGCCGCCGACCAGCGCCACCTGCTGCCCGGGGCCGACGATCAGGTCGAAGCCACTCAGCAGCGGCTTGTCCAGCGGGCTGTAGCCGAAGGTGACGTTCTCCAGCTCGACGTGCCCCTGCAGCCGGCGCGTGGAGTCGGCGCCGCCGGGGCGGGCGTAGAGCGGGTCGGCCTGGAAGTTCTCCACGTCCTTCAGCCGGGCCACGTCGGCCGCGAAGTCCTGGATGCGGCCCGCCACGCCGTTGAGCCGGGTGAGCGGGGCGGTGAACCGGGCCACCAGCGCCTGGAACGCGACCAGCAGACCGACCGAGATGTGCCCCTCGACCGCGCGCATGCCGCCGATCCACAGGATCAGCGCGCTGTTGAACGTGGCCAGCGTCGGCGCCACCACCCCGAGCCACGCGCTCGGCACCCCGAGCCGCTGCTGCTCCTCCAGCGTGGTGGCGTGCTGCCCGGCCCACTTGCGGAAGTAGCCGTCCTCGCCGCCGGTCGCCTTCATCGTCTCGATCAGCTGAAGACCGGTGTACGAGGTGTTCGTGAGCCGTGCCGTGTCCGCGCGCAGCTTCGCCGTACGCGTCGCCCGCAGCCGTACGACCAGCCGCATGGCGACCACGTTGAGCAGGGCCACGCCGATGCCGACGAAGGTCAGCTGCGGGTCGTAGGTGTAGAGCAGCACGGCGTACAGGACGACGACGATCGCGTCCACGCCGGCCGCCGCGAGGTCGCGGGCGAGGGTCTCGGCGACCTGGTCGTTGGACTGCAGGCGCTGGACCAGGTCGGCGGGGGAGCGCTGGGCGAAGAACGTGACCGGCAGCCGCAGCAGGTGGCGCAGGAAGCGGGCGCTGGACAGGGTGGAGGAGATGATCCGGCCGTGCAGCAGGTTGGCCTGCTGGAGCCAGGTCAGCACCAGGGTGAGCAGCACGCAGGTGGCCATCGAGGCGAACAGCACGCCGAGCAGCGAGGTCTGGCCGCCGATGAGGAACTTGTCGATGTAGGTGCGGCTGAGCGCGGGCGTGGCGGCGCCGACCGCGACCAGCAGCAGGCTGGCCAGGACGGCGGCGGGCAGGGTGCCCGCGGTGCCGCGCAGCCGGGCCGGCATCGCGCCGAGCACGCCCGGCCGGCGCCCGCCCTTGCTGAAGCCGTCGCCGGGCTCCAGCACCAGCACCACACCGGTGAAGCTGCCGTCGAACTCCTCCATGGGCACGAACCGGCGGCCCTTGGCGGGGTCGTTGATGTACACCCCGCGCCGGCCGAAGCGGCGGCCCATGCCGTCGTAGACGACGTAGTGGTTGAACTCCCAGAAGAGGATGGCCGGCGCCGCGACCTCGGCGAGGGCGGCCAGGTCCATCTGCATGCCCTTGGCCGTCAGGCCGTAACTCCGCGCGGCCTTGAGGAGGTTGGAGGCGCGCGAGCCGTCGCGGGAGACACCGCAGGCGATGCGCAGCTCCTCCAGCGGCACGTGCCGGCCGTAGTGGCCGAGGACCATCGCGAGGGAGGCGGCGCCGCACTCGACGGCCTCCATCTGGAGCACGGTGGGGGTGCGGACCGTGCCGCCGCGGGGCTTGGGGACCGGCCGCTTGGCCGGGGCGGCGCGTCTGCGGCCGCGGGTCTCCTGGGTCGTGCTCACGGCAGCAGCCAATCGATCGGACGCTGGTCGGTCAGCTTGACCGAGGCGGAGGCGAGGGTCATCGAGTCCAGCCCGAACGGCGGCCCGTCGGAGGTGGACCAGCGGTAACCGCTCTTCGTCGCCGACGTGTCGAGGGCGACCGTGACGGCCACCGGGCGGCCCTTGCGGGTGAACTGCTCGCCGAGCTGGCTGTCTCCGAGGAACGCGGCGATCGACTGGGCGGACTGCGCCTCGCGGTCCACCGACTTCACCTCGCCGCGCAGCACGCCGTACGTCTGGGTCGGCACCGAGGACACGGTGAGGTCCACGGAGGCGTGCGCCGGGATGGCGGCGGCGTTCTCGGCGGGGACGTACACGGTCGCGTACAGCGGGTCGGCGGCGTGGGCGACCTTCTCCACGGCGGCGACATCGGCGCCGGTCTGGATGATCTGCCCGATGGTGGCGGCGAGCGCGGTGACGCGGCCCGCGGCGACCGTGCGGACGACCGAATTGCCCTGCGTGGTACGGACCTTGAGGACCGGCGCGTTCGCGGGCAGCCGCTGGCCCTGCTGCGCGAGAACGGCGGTGACCTGGCCCGACACGGGGCTCTGCAGGAGGTAACTGCCCTGCCCGTGGGTGAGGATGGCGGGCGCGCCGACCGTGGAGGCGACCGAACCGGTCACCGCCCAGACGGAGGCCGCCGCCATGACGACGACGGTGACCCCCAGCGCGAGCCAGCCCTGCGGACGGGCCAGGCGCACCGGAAGGTCCAGCTCTTCCGGCGACTGGAGCTTGGCGAGGGCCTGTTGGCGGAACTGCACGGGACTTCCCTCACCCGAGGAGAGACGGTGTTACGACAGGGAGACGGGCACCCGAGAGCCCCGGGGCCGGGAAACGGCTCCGGGACTTCGGTGACACCTGGGTGCGATCAGAGACCGGCGACCAGGTTGGTGACCGGCGCAACGTTCAGGCCGGTGACACCCTCGGCGGTGCCGACGACGGTGTTGACCAGGCCGGAAACCGGGGCGATGCCGTTCACGGCGCCCGTCACGGTGTTGAGGGTGTTCACGGAAAGACCGCCGGAGACGTTGTCCAGCTCGGCGTCCGAGATCTCGACGGTCTCAACCTGGGGGGTGGAGTTCATGATGGAACTTCCCTTCCTGATGGATATTTCACAAGGGGGGAGCGGCCCCCTCTGGGGACAGACGGGACGCCGCGACCGCGGGCCGGCGGCTCCCGTGGCCCGGGAGCCCGCAGCGACCCTGCGGTGCGATGGATCAAAGCACGCACACGGGGCGCGCATCCAATCAATCAACGCGCTCACCAGGGCACTTGGCCGGGGAACGGGGTCATCCGTGCAGGCGTGCGCACGGCTTGTCGGCGACTCCTTCACAAGCCGCGCGGCATCGTCGCGTCCGTGCTATTGCGTCGCCGGTGGCGAATCCGGCACTCCGCGCCAAACGCGTGCCCGGGGGGCGTGAGGATGTGCAGATCCGCCGACGGCGGTGACCCGTCTGGGTATTCGATGTGGAGATTCCCTGAAGCTGGGATTCCGCTAAGCGTCGGGAACGGTCCGTTACTGATCAGTAGCGGACCGTGTCAGCCCAGAATCGCATAGACCGTGCTCGCGCGGGCGGCCAGCGCGCCCGAATCGGCGTCGGTCAGCGTGATGTCCGCGAACGCCATCCGGCGGCCCAGCTTCGTCAGGACCGCTTCGATCAGGACATCCGCACCGGTCACCGGCCGCTGGAACGACATCGACTGCTGCACCGTCGTCATCGGCACGAAGGCGTCCCGCGCGGCCGACACCGCGATCACCGTCGCCGTGTCGGCGGCCGCCAGCAGCGCCTGCCCCGACAGCCCGCCGCCCTCCCGCGCCAGCCGCTCGGACCAGGGCAGACGCAGCAGGGCCCGGTCCCCGCCGATCCCTTCGACCGTCAGCCCGAGCTCGAGCACCCAGGGTGCGAAGTTGGCGGAGAGGATCTTGTCGGCTTCGGCGGTGGTCATCGTCATATGGCGGATTGTTCCCGGCCGCCCGTCACGCCACGCGCACCGTGGCCGATTCGCCTGCCCCAGGCGGAAGTTGCGCCCCCGGTTTGAACACGGCGCGCGCCCGGTGCGTACGTACGGCCATCCAGGCGCCCCGATACGAACTGCCGATGAGCGGCAGGCCCCCGTCCCCAGGAGGTCGAGAAGTTTGAGTCACAAGCGAATGCCCAAGCGCAAGGCAGCGATAGCGGTGGGCGGTGTCGCGGCGCTCGGAGCGGCGGCCCTTCTGCTGCCCAACGCCAACGCCTCCCAGGACAAGAACGACACGAACGCGGCGGGCACCCTCGGCACCGCGCGGACCCTGAAGGCCTCGGAGGCCTCGGGTCTTTCCGCCCAGCTCCAGAAGATTCTCGGCCAGGCCTTCGCGGGGTCGTACTTCGACAGCGGCAAGCAGCAGCTGGTCGTGAACGTGGTCAACGGCGACAACAACCTGATCGTCCAGGCCAAGAACGCGGGCGCGGTCGTCCGCCAGGTGAAGAACAGCACCGGCGCGCTCAAGGCCGCCGCCGGGACGCTGAAGACCAGGGCGACGATCCCCGGCACCTCGTGGGCGATCGACCCGCGCACCAACAAGGTCCTCGTCACCGCCGACTCCACCGTCACCGGCGCCAAGTGGAACAGACTGCAGTCGACCGTGCAGAGCCTCGGCTCCGGCATGGCGACCCTGAAGAAGTCCGCCGGCAGCTTCAAGACCTTCGTCGCGGGCGGCGACGCCATCTTCGCCCAGACCCAGCAGGGCGGCGTGCGCTGCTCCCTCGGCTTCAACGTCACCGCCGCCGACGGCAGCCCCGCCTTCCTGACTGCCGGTCACTGCGGGGTCGCCGCCAAGGACTGGTCCGACTCCCAGAACGGCCAGCCCATCGCCACCGTGGACCAGGCCAAGTTCCCCGGCAACGACTTCTCGCTCGTCAAGTACAACGACAAGACCACTCAGACGTCCAGCACGGTCAACGCCGGCAACGGCCAGACCGTGCAGATCACCCAGGCCGCCGACGCCACCGTCGGTGAGACCGTCTTCCGTATGGGTTCGACCACCGGCCTGCACAACGGCCAGGTCACCGGCCTCGACGCCACCGTGAACTTCGCGAGCGAGACCGTCCCGGGCGGCACCGACACCGTCAACGGCCTCATTCAGACCAACGTGTGCGCCGAGGCCGGCGACAGTGGCGGCTCCCTGTTCACCCAGGACGGCGGCGCGGTCGGCCTCACCTCCGGCGGCAGCGGCGACTGCACCAGCGGCGGCGAGACCTTCTTCCAGCCGGTCACCGCCGCCCTCCAGGCCACCGGCGCGACGCTGGGCAACGGCGGCAACGCGGGCAACGGCGGCAACGCGGGCAACGCGGGTAACGGTGCCAACGCCGGCAACGGCGCGGGCGACCAGTCCGGCTCCGCCGACCCGTCGGCCTCCGCGACCGACCCGTCAGGCGCCGGAGCCGGTGACCAGATCGGCGGCAGCGCCGACCCCTCCGCCTCGGCCACCGACCCCTCCGCCTCCGCCACCGACCCCTCCGCCTCCGCCACCGACCCGTCCGCCTCGGCCACCGACCCGTCCGGCAGCGGCACCGGTAACCAGTCCGGCAGCGGCGTCGGCACCCAGTCCGGCAGTGGCAGCGCTCAGTCCGGCAACAGCTCCGGGCACCACCACAAGTCGTCCCGGCACTGAGCCGAAAGGCTCATCCACGCTCCCCGACCGGCCTCACCCGCGGTTCCCGGCCGGCGGGGACAGGGTCCGGCCCTCCGGCGGGAGGGCCGGACCCGCCGCATGCCTCAGGGGGCGGCGCAGGCCCGCAGCAGCAGCACCGCCACGTCGTCCACCCGACCCCGCACGCCGGCGCTGTGCCGTACGACCTCGTCCGCCAGCCGCTCCAGCGGCTGGTCGCCGACCTCCGACAGCAGCCCGCCGAGGTCGACCAGCGCGTCCTCGATGTCGACGCCGGGGCACTCCACCAGACCGTCGGTGTACAGGACCAGGACCGAACCGGGCGCGAGGGACACCTCGGTCGTCGGATACACGGCGGCCGCGTCGATCCCGAGCAGCGGACCGCCGGCCAGGTCCAGCACCCGCACCCGCCCGTCCGGCCGCCTCAGCAGCGGCGGCGGATGCCCCGCCCGCGCCATCACGGCCCGCCCGCGCGCCGGATCCAGCCGCAAGTACAGACAGCTGGCGAACAGTTCGGCACCGAGGTCGATCAGCAGCCGGTTGGTGCTGCTCATCACCTCGTGCGGCGCCTGCCCGACCGTGGTGTACGCCCGCACCCCGGTACGGATCTGCCCCATCAGCCCCGCCGCCGTCACGTTGTGCCCCTGGACGTCCCCGATCACGGCCGCCGTCAACGGCAGCGTCGGCACCAGGTCGTAGAAGTCGCCGCCGATGTCCATGCCGTGCGTGGCCGGCAGATAACGGGCGGCCGCCTCGATGCCCGGCGGCGGTACCAGCGAACTCGGCAGCAGGGCCTGCTGGAGACCGTGCGCCAGGCGGTGTTTGGCGTCGTAGAGCCGGGCCCGCTCCAGCGCCTGCGCGATCAGCCCGCCGAGGGAGGTCAGCACGGCCCGCTCGTCGGCGGGGAAGACATGCGGCTCGGCGTACGCCAGCACACACGTGCCCACCGGCCGTCCGGACGCGATCAGCGGCAGATACGCCCAGGCCTCGAAGCCGTCCGGGGTCTCCTGGCGGCCCGGATACAGCCGTTCCAGCTGCTCCCGCGAGTCGAAGAACGCGGGCACCCCGCTGGTCAGCGCATGGGTGCCCGGGGTGCGCTCGGTCAGCGGCAGCCCGTCGAACCGCTCTACGACATGCGGGTCGTCGTAGCCCCGGTGCCCCAGCACATGCAGCCGCCCGCCCTGCGAGCCGAGGAGCACCATCGCCTGGCCGCCGACCGCCGGGGTCACCTCGTCCCACACCAGCTGCACCACGTCCTGCACACCCACCGCCTCGGTCAGCGCGCCCGCGAGGCTCAGCACCTGGGAGATCGTCACCAGCCGGGACGGCGCCGGACCGGGCCGCACGGCCCCGGGCGCCATGTCCGCCATCGCCCGGGCCCGGGTGATGCGCACGGTCAGCCCGGTCGTACTGGGATGCATCCGGAACGACAGCCACTCGCCCGGCGGGCGCATCGCCACGAAGGACGTGACCTGCTGGCTGATCAGCGCCGCCCGGTAACGGTCCTCGTACATCGGGTCGTTGAGCCAGGGCACCGACACCCACGGCGGCGTCCCGAGCAGCTCCGCGGCCGGTCTGCCGAGCAGCTCGGCGGCGGCCGCGTTGACGAACCCGATCCGGCCGTGCAGATCCAGCGACAGCAGCCCGTACGGCAGCCGGGACACCATCCGCACCGCCTCGACCGTGCCCAGCGTCTCCGCCACGGCCGGTGCCGGCACCGGCAGCACATCTGCCTCGGGGCCGAGCGGCCGGTTCTCCGCCGCGGCCCGTTCCAGCCGCAGCGCCAGCCGGTCGCAGGCCGCCGTCAGATGCGCTCGCTCCCGGTCCGACAGCTCCGGCGGATGCGCGCCCGGCCAGGTCACGTACGCCGCGCCGTACACCCGGCTCTGGGTTGCCACGGGCATCGCGGCCAGCGCGAACGGGTACGGCAGCACCACCGCGATCCGCGGATAGCGGCTGGCCATCGCCTCCTCGCTGCCCACCCACACCAGCCGCCGCTCGCGCGCCGCGTCCGCGACCGGGATCGGTGCGCTCAGCCCGACCCGCTCCCACGGCGCCGCGAACGCCCGGGGCATGCCCGCGTGCACCGACATCTCCAGGACCGGCTGGTCGGGCCGGAGCAGATACACCGCGCCGGAGTGCGCGTGCACCTCCTCGAGCATCGAAGCCAGGGCGAGCGACAGCACCGGCTGGGCGGTCGCCGCTCCGATGGCCGGCGGTGCCGGTCCAGGCCCTGCCCCTGGCCCGTCGGACACGCCACCACCTCCTCGCACGGCCGCGCGTCGCGCCCCCGGGGACCAGATTCCCTCGCGGGGGCGCGCCGCGCACGGCGAGCGCTCCGGCGCGGGCAGGGTGCGGCCGCGGCGGAGCCGCTGGACACCCCACCTGTGCCGACCTATGGCCAGAGGTATCGGATGCGCGGGCGGCGTACGGGCGCTCCGCGTGCGCCCCCGCGCACCCTGATGGCCGATTCTCCGCGCCCGCGAACGAGAGACGCGCCCAAGAATGGGCAGGCGCTTTCCCGGCCGTGGACCACGGGCCGGAAAGGCGTGTGACGAGGGGAGGGCCGACCGGCCGCGACGGCACGGGCGGCGCGAGCGTACGGCGTACGACGACCTGCGAGGGGGCGGGGCAGTGATCCGGGTACTACTGGTGCACGACGCGTGTCTGGTGCGATCGGTCCTGGCGGAGTGGCTGGGCCGGGAGCCCGGGCTGGCCGTGGACGACACGCCGTGGCGGGGTGCGGGGGCGCGGATACGGTCGTCGTCCCCGGACGTGTGCGCGGCGGACCTGGACTGCGCCGACGGCCATGGCATACCCCCGCTCGGCGATCTGTCCCCCGCGCGTGCCGGGGGCCGGCCGCCGGCGCTGGTGGTGCTGGCCCACGCGAACCGGCCGGGCGAGCTGAAGCGGGCCGCCGAGGCGGGCGCCCTCGGCTTCGTCGACAAGGCCGGCTCGCCGGACCGGCTGCTGCGGGCCATTCGCAGCGTCGCCGCGAGGGAACGTTTCGTCGATGCCTCACTGGGCTTCGGTTTCCTCAAGGCCGCGCAGATGCCACTGACGAGACGCGAGCTGAGCGTGCTCTCGCTCGCGGCCGGCGGCGCCTCGATCGCGGAGATCGCCGGGAGCCTGCATCTGTCCCACGGCACGGTCCGCAACTACATGGCGTCGATCACCCGCAAGACGGGTGCGCGGAACCGGATCGACGCCATTCGCATATCTCGGGGGGAGGGGTGGCTGTGACCACGGTCTACCGGGCGAGGGGCGTCTGGTGTGGTGTCCAGCCGGTGGTCAGCTGCCGGTAGAGGGCCGAGGTGCGCAGCAGGTCGTCGTGGGTGCCGCAGGCGGTGCGCGCGCCGTCCATGACCAGGATCCGTTCGGCGCGCAGGGCGGAGCTGATCCGGTGGGCGACGACCAGCAGCGTCCCGCCCGGCCGCGCGGCGAAGGCCCGCTCGGCACGCGCCTCCGCCTCCGGGTCGAGATGGCAGGTCGCCTCGTCCAGCAGGGCGAGCGGGGCGGGGGAGAGGTAGGCCCTGGTCAGCGCGATGAGCTGCCGCTCGCCGGCGGAGAGCGCCGCTGGGTCGACCGGTGCGTCGGGTCCGCCCAGCCTGTGCAGCAGGGGGGTGAGGCCGACGGTCTCGGCCACGGCCAGCAGTTCGGCTTCCGGTACGGGGTCCTCGCGGAAGAGGGACAGGTTCTCGGCGAGGGTGCCGCCGTGGACGTAGGCCTCCTGGGGGATCAGGACGGTTGCCTGCGGCGCGGGGACGGGATGGCCGTGCACGTGGATCGTGCCGTGCTGTGGGGTGAGCAGACCGGCGACCAGTCCGGTGAGTGTTGACTTTCCGATGCCGCTGGGGCCTACGACGGCCAGGTGGGCGCCGGTGGGGAGGGTGAGGTCGAGGCCGTTGAGGATCGGTTCGCCGGCGGGGCCGTAGGCGAAGGTGAGGGAGGTGAGGGTGAGGGCGGGTGCGCCTGAGGGAGGGGGAGTTGCGGCCGGTTGGCGGCTACGGGGTCGTTGTGCGCGCCCCTTTGGCGCGCGGGTCAGTCTGCGCAGTACGACCGTCAGGCGGGAGCCGCTCGTGCCCAGGCCGTGGACCAGGTTCTGGAGGGCCGGGAGGAGGGACTGGGTGACGTAGGCCAGTGCGCCTACCAGGGCGCCCGGGGTCACGCCGTGGGCCAGGAGCCAGGGCGTGGTGAGCAGGAGCAGGACCACGGGCAGTTCGCCGCCGACGGTCAGTGCCGCCGTGCGGGTCACGCTCCAGTGGGCCAGGGCGCGGGCGGTGCGCAGTTCGGTGTCGATCCGTTCGCCGACGTCCGCCGCGACCCGCTCCTCGGCCCCGGACGCCGTGACGTCCCTGAGCCCCGGGCACAGCGTGCCCAGTTCCTGGGCCAGTGCCTCGTCGGCCGTGAGGAACGCCTCCTGGCGGCGGGCCAGCGGCCGGAGCGTGGCCGCGAACAGGGCCGTCCCGGCCAGCAGCGGGGGCAGGACGACGACCAGGAGCAGCGGGGCCAGCGAGAACAGGCCGATCAGGGCGCCGGCGGCGGTGAACAGGAACGAACGCGACACCATGACCACACCGGCGAGCGTGTCCCGGGCCAGTTCCACCTGCTGGGTGAGCCCGGACAGCGCCCCCGTGTCCGCCTCCCGCACCCCGCGCCCGACCACCGTCGTCACCAGCCGGTCCCGGGCCGGCTCGACCAGCGCGGCGACCACGCCGTACACCCGGCCGGTCCCGTACGCCCCGGCACACACGGCGAGCCCCGCCGCCCCCAGCCACAGCAGGCCGGTCCGTACGTCACCGGCGAGGAACCCGTCGTCCAGCGCCCGCGCGAGGGCGTACCCGGCGAGGAAGGTCTGCCCCGCCTCCAGCACCGACCAGGCGCCGAGGTGCAGGAGCACCCGCCGGCGCATCCGCAGGAACCGGGCCGCCCGGGTCCGTAGGCGCTGCGGGCGTCCGTCCGGCACATCCATCAGCTCCGTGCCTCCCTCGCACCGGCGACCTCGCCGAACACCGCCCGGTACTCCGCCTCCCGCCACAGCTCCTCGTGGGTGCCCAGGGCGCGGACGCGGCCGGCGTGCAGCCAGGCGACGTGGTCGGCGTGGGCCGCTGTGGTCGGGCGGTGGGCGATCAGGAGGCGGGTCTCGGTCGGGGCGGGGGTGAACAGGGTCTGGGTGATGCGGTGTTCCGTGACCGTGTCGAGGCTGGACAGGGCGTCGTCGAGGATCAGCAGGCGGGCGCCGCGAGCGAAGGCGCGGGCGAGGCCCAGGCGTTGGGACTCGCCGCCGGAGCGGGGGGCGTCGGCGGTGCGGGTCGCGTAGCCGTCGGGAAGGCGGCGGACGAAGTCGTCGGCCTGGGCGCGCCGCGCGGCCGCGCCGACGACGGCCGGTGACCGGGCGGTGAGTCCGAAGGAGAGGGTGTCCTCGATCGTCGTACCGAGCAGGGCGGGGCGTTCGAAGGCGTAGGCGACGGCGCGGCGCAGTTCGTCGTGGGTGAGGTCGCGCAGCGGGACGCCGTCGAGCAGGACCTCGCCGGCGTCCGGGTCGGCGAGCCGGCCGGCCACCTCGGCGAGCAGGGACTTTCCGGTGCCGGAGCGGCCGACGAGGGCCAGGGTCGTACCGCCCGGGATGGTCAGGTCCAGTCCGTCCAGGACGGTGCGGCCGCCGCGGATCGCGGTCACCGCTCGTAGCTCCAGCCGGCCGGGGCCCGGCGGCAGTCGGCGGGTGCCGTGATCCGGGCGGGGTTCCGCCGTCACCTCGGCCAGGCGGGCGGTCGCCGCGCGGGCCCGGGCGAGTGCGGCGAGCTGTCCGACCAGCGCGCCGACGCCCGTCGCGAGCACCGCGTACCGCGAGGCGGCCAGCATGTCGCCGACCGACAGCCGGTGCCGGGCCAGCAGCAGCCCGGCCACCGCCAGCACGACCAGGTTCAGCAGCGGTGCCACGGTGACCGCCTGCGCCGCGGCCCGCCCCTGCACCCGCCACATGCGGTGTCCGACGCGCGACAGTTCGGGCAGCGGCGCCAGGATGCGGGCCGTCTCCCGGTCCGCCACGCCCGCCGCCCGGATCGTCCGGGAGCCGCCGATCGCCTCCGCGAGCGCCGTGGCGATCCGGCCCTGCACGCGCTGGTATTCGGCCACGCACGCCGTCGTGTCCCGGGCGAAGGCGCGCAGCAGCAGGGCCAGGACCGGTGCCCCAGCGAGGAACACCGCCGCCAGCCACGGGTCGATGAGGCCGAGCGCCACCACACCGCCGACCGGCCCGGCGAGTGCGGAGAGCAGCGCGGCCAGCGCGCCCGGCGCCGTCCCGGCCTGCGCGGCGTTGCCGACCCAGCGCGCCACCAGGTCCCCGGCGCCGAACCGGGCCGTCGCGCGCGGGCCCAGGGCCAGGACATGTCCGATGAGGCGGCGGCGCAGCCATGCGGTGGCGTGCGCGCCGGCCGTGCCGGTGAGCACGCCCGCGCAGCCGTCCAGCAGGGCGAGCAGCAGGACCACGCCGGCACAGGCGCCGACCCAGCGGGCGGCCGGGGCGCGGTCCAGGAGGAGGTCGAGAGTGTGGCCGAGGAGGGCCGGCAGCAGCAGGCCGGCCGCCGTGGCCGCCGTACTCACGGCGCACAGCGCCGCACAGCGGGCCCGGCCCTGCCGCAGCACCGCGTGGGACAGGGCGCGACCGGCCGCCGAAGTGGCGCTGTCAGGGCGGGAGTTCATCGGGCCGCCGCCTCGCTCGCTCGGTCGGAAGGGATGACCGGGAGTCGGTAAACGCCCTCTCCCGGCTGCCGGTCCCGCTGGCCCCGGACGGCCCCTCCCACGTGGAGAGGGGTCGTCCGGAGCCGTGGTGCCACCGGCTCGGTCAGAGACAGAGCAGAACGCTCGCGGCGGAGACGCAGGAGAGCAGGCTCAGGGTGCTCGCGCCGCCGCCGTCGTGCTCCTCGGACGCGAGGGTCTGCAGGTCGAGCAGTGCCATGATGGTGTCCTTTCCTTCTTGGGGACGGGGGTTGGATCACGGCTCCGTCCGTGCGGAGCCGCGTGTGCGGGCCGCCGGGAGCGGCGGCAGGAAGGGCAGGTGCGCGGTGCCGGCGTCGTCGCGGGCCGCGGCGAGCGCGAGCAGGCAGCCTGCCGTACCGGTGGCGAGGTCCATGGACAGGCGCATCATCTGGTGCCCGGGGAAGGCGAGTTGGCCCTGGTAGGCCATCGCGAACCAGCCGAGCCCGGTGATCTGCTGCTCCAGCCGGTCCGCGGTCGCGCCCGGGGCTGTGGAGCGGGCGAGGTGCAGGATCATTCCGGCGCGGCCCTGGAAGAGGCCGGGCTGGGCGTAGAAGCGGGACGTGGCGGCCGTGAGGATGCCGGCCCTCGCGCGCTCGAACTCCTCGCTCTCCCGGTGCGCCAGGAAGTCGTCGAGGACCAGCCCGATGCCCGCGCTGCCGTCGCCGACGTACGGCAGCGTCCGCCAGCCCTCGTCCACCTCCAGACCGCCGCCCGCCTGCTGGGTCACACAGCGGTCCAGGTCACGGCGGAGCGCCTCGGCCGCCGCCGACAGGTAGGCCTCCTCGCCGGTCTCCTCGTGGTGCCGGAGCAGGAACAGCGCCGGACCGCTCGCACCGCGCAGCAGGCCGGCGCGGCGGTGCGGGGTGTCCGGGAGCGGTTCGGCGAGACGTCGTACGAGGATCTCGGCGGCCTCCGTCGCGTGGTGCCGCAACGCCGCCTCGCCCGTGGTGTCCGCCAGCCGGCCGAGGACCAGGCCCAGCCCCGCGAGTCCGCCGTGCAGATCGGAGGCGAGGTTGCGCCAGTTCTCCCGCAGGATGCCGTCCAGCAGGTCCAACGCCCGCTGCCGGTGGCCCAGTTGGTCCAGGACCAGGGCGACGCCCGCGAGGCCGTCGTACAGGCCGAGCGGGGTGCCGGGCGGTGGCGGTGCGGTGCGGTCGAGCAGCCAGCGCTCGCCCTCGTCGTAGCGGCCGGCCCCGGAGGCCTCCAGCGCGTACAGCACGCCTGCCGCGCCGTGCGCGAGGCCCAGGCCGCCGCCGTCCGTGAACTGGGCGATGTCACCGGGGAACAGGCGGTCGTCGCGTTCCGGGGTGGCGGAGGCGAGGATCGCCTTCACCATCGAGTCCCGGCTGTGGGGCCAGTCGCCGGGCAGCGCCGGCGGGGCCGGCCGGGCGCGCCGTCCGCCCGCCGCGTTCCGGGTGATCTCCGCGACGGCCTCGTCCAGGAAGGCCCGCGGCACGTCCGGGAACTGCTCGGCGATCACCTCCGCGAGATGCGCCGCCTTGCCGCGGTCCACCACGAACAGGGTGGTGACCGGCAGGAACAGGGCCAGGCGCAGACAGGCCAGCGCATAGCGGTCGACGTCCGGGCCGCGCCGGTCCGGCGGGGCGAAGAAGCCGGGATGGGCGACGGTCTGCCGGGCGTTGTCCTCGGCGGGGGCGGCGGCCTCGAAGTCGATGAGGTACACGGACTGTTCGTCCTCGGCCACCATGATGTTGAAGACGTGCAGGTCGTTGAAGACCAGCCCGCGTGCGTGCACCGCCGAAACCGCCCGCTCCACCGCCGCGTTGATGCGCAGGGCCCATGCCGTGTACGCGGCGATCGCCGCCGGGTCGGGGTCGGGCGTGAGCAGCGGATGCCGCTCGGCGAAGTAGGAGTTGAGCGGGCGGCCCGCCAGGTGGTCCATGACCAGGAAGCGGTGCTCGCCGAGCAGGAACCAGTCCCGCACCTCGGGCACCACACCGGTCCCGGCGACCCGCTCCAGCGCCGCCTTCTCCCGCTCCAGCCGGGCCACCGCGTCCGCGCCGTCGGCGGCCAGCCCCGCGTGCGGCCGGGCCTCCTTCAGCACCACCCGGCGTCCGTTCCGGGTGTCGGTGCCGGCGTACACCCCGCCGCCGTTGGAGAAGTGCAGCGCCTTCTCGATGCGGTACGGCAGCTCGCCGACCGTCGTCGTGTTGCGGGCCTCGAGGTGCGGGCGCAGGAACTCCGGCAGGGTCGCCCACTCCGGGACCTGGAAGGACGGCGCCCGCCGGTCCGGCACCAGCGTGCCCTCGCCGTCGGTGACCGCCGGGACCAGCGAGCCGCGCTCGTCGACGACGTACCGCCGCGCGAAGGCGCCGTAGCGGACGTAGAGCGGACCGCCGCCCCAGCGCAGGTCGGTGAGGATGTACGGGCCGTCGAAGCCCTCCAGCAGCGCTCCCAACTCACCTAGTATCCCGTGCAGTTGCCCCTCGTGCGCCGGGTACAGCGTGACGAACTTGCCGCTGGTGTCGCGGCCCGCGTACTTGGCGTTGCGCAGGTGCAGCAGATGCGGGCCGGGCACGAACTTGAACGGGATGCGGCGCGGTACGCAGTAGTCCCACACGATCTCCGCGATCCGGTTCGCGTTCGCCGCGGTCGCCGAGGAGTGGATCTTCCAGCCCTGGGCCGGCGCCGGCAGCGGCGCGCCGTCCGCGCCGAGCGGGGTCAGCATCAGCCAGTCGCCGGAGCGGGCCGCGTGCCAGCCGGCCGGGACGGCGCGCCGCGCCGTCGCGAACAGCGGCGCGGGTTCCCGCCCGTCCGCCGAGAGCCGGTCGGGCGTGTCGTAGAAATGCCGGTCGGCCAGCGCGTACACCTCGTACCGCTTGTCCATGCCCCTCCCGCCCTCGCCCTCGGTGACCGGCGATCCCCGGTGACCGGAAAAGACACTCGCAGGCGCCGTACGGCTGCGGACAGTCACGTCTGTCACGAGGTCGGCGTGCGGAACGCATGGGTCAAGATGTGTTCGGCGGCTTTCGAGCGGAACCGGGCACCCGGGACACCCCGAGCGTCCACAGGGGCTGCGCGGGAGGCTCACACGCGCTGTAATGGCGAACGTGGTGAGGGACGGCGCTGCGGTCGGCGGAACGAGGACGGGGCCGGAGCGTGCCGAGGCCGCCCTCGACGCCCTCGGCGTGTCCCCGGACACCCCGGACCGGCTCCACCAGGTCCTCGAACAGGCGCTGGTGTTCGCCGGCGCGGCCTTCGCCGGGGTGTACACGCCCGGCGACGACCCCGCCGAGCTGTGCCTCGTCGAGTCGGCGGGGCTGCCACGCACCTTGTACGGGCTCCGGGACGGCTATCCGGCCGCGGGCGGCTCCCCGGTCGCCGAGGCGCACCGCAGCGGCCGCCCGCAGTGGCTGGGTCCGGAACAGCTGGCCGACGGTCCCGAGGCGCGGCGCACCCCCTTCCGGGACTTCTCCGTGGCCGCTCTGCCGCTCGGCCCGGCGGGCGCGGGCGCGCTGCTGGCCGTCAGCGAGCGTCCCGGCGGCTTCGGCGACGACGAGCGGGCCTGCCTGGACCTGATCGTCCGCGCGGTCGCCGTACCCGTCCCGGCCGCCGCCCCGGGCGAGGCCGGCGAGCTGCCCGAGGACGCCTTCAGCCTGGCCATGGACACCGGCCGGGTCGAGGTCGGCGACGCCATCCTGCGGCTGTTCGGGATCGGCCGGGACGACTTCGACGGCCGGGTGGAGACCCTGCTGGCCCAGGCCGTGCCCGAGGACCTGCCCGCGCTGATGTCCGTGGTCGAGGCCGACCACATGACCATCGGCGACCGCGAACTGGAGTTCCGTATCCTCCAGCCCTCCGGCGAGCCCCTGTGGCTGCGGCTGCGCGGCCGGCTGCTGCCCGCCGGAGAGGGCCACCCGGCCCGGCTGGTCGGCACCGTCGCCGACGCATCCAGCCTGCGCTCCGACGTCACTGACGTGGCCCGCGTGCAGCGCCTGGCCGCCGCCCTCGCCACCGCAGGCACGGTCGACGACGTCGGCCGGGCCGTGGTCGCCGCGCTGCGGGAACCGCTGCAGGCCGACCGGATCGCGCTCGCCGAACTGGAGAACGACCGGCTCGTCGTCACCGTCCTCGACCCGCCCGAACCCGAGGCCTGGCCCGAGCTGTGGCGCACCGAGTGGCGCACCGAGTGGCCCGACGCGCCGGTGCGCGCCATGCCCACCCTGGCCGCCGCGCTGCGCGAGGGCCGCGCCCGGATCTGGCCCGCCGGCAGCACGCTGGAGCCCGCCCTCGCCGGCGTCGGCCCCGGCGGGCTCGCCGTGCTGCCGCTGCCCGCCGGCGGCCGGGTGGCGGGCGCCTGCCTGATCGGCTGGGAGGCCCCGCACGAGTTCGGCCCCGACGAACGCGCCCTGCTCACCGCCTGCGCCGGTCTGACCGGCCAGGCCCTGCTGCGCGCCCACGCCTTCGACGCCGAGCACGAACTCGTCGGCATGCTCCAGCGCACCCTGCTGCCGCGCCGGCTGCCCCGGCTGCCCGGCGCGGTCGCCGTGGCCCGCTATCTGCCCACCACCGCGGGCCTGGAGGTGGGCGGCGACTGGTACGACGTGATCCCGCTCGCCGACAACCACGTGGCCTTCGTCATCGGCGACGTCCAGGGCCACAACGCGGGCGCCGCCACCCTGATGGGCCAGATGCGCACCGCCCTGCGGGCCTACGCCGCCGAGGGCCACGCCCCGGACGTGGTCGTCAGCCACGCCAACCGGCTGCTGCTGGAGATGGAGACCGACCTCTTCGCCACCTGCGCCTATGTCGACGTCGACATGGAGGAGGGCACCGCCTGGTGCGTGCGCGCGGGCCATGTGGAGCCGGTGCTGCGTCACCCGGACGGCAGCGCCGAGATCGTGCACGCCGAGGGCGGGCCGCCGCTCGGGGTGGTCGGCCAGGCGGAGTTCCCGATGACCCCGCTCCGGCTCCAGCCAGGCACGGTGATCGCACTGACCACCGACGGCCTGGTGGAGTCGGCGGACACCGACCTCGACGAGGGCATGCAGCGGCTCGCCCGCGAGCTGTCCGCCGCCGACCCCGCCCACCTCGGCCAGGTCGCCGACGCCCTGCTCTCCGGGGCCCGCCGCACCGACGACGTCGCCCTGCTGCTGATGCGCTACGACGGGATGGCCGTACGCCCGCTGCGCGAGAGCTGGACGGTGTGGCGGCTCCCGGAGGCGGTCGGGCACGCCCGCCGCTTCACCCGGCGCACCCTGCGCGCCTGGGGCGTCTCGCCGGACACCATGGACACGGCCCTGCTGGTGGTCTCCGAACTCGTCACCAACGCCCTCGTGCACACCGACGGCCAGGTCCGCCTCGACCTCAGCCTGATCAACCACCGGCTGCGCCTCTCCGTCGCCGACGCCTCGCCGCGCAGCCCGGTCAAGCCCACCAGCATCGGCTGGGAGGCCACCGGCGGCCGGGGCATCCTGCTGGTGGAGGCGGTCTCGGTGGCCTGGGGGACGGTCCCGGTCAGCGGCGGCAAACAGGTGTGGGCGGACCTTGTGCCCGACGGCTGACCAGCCCTTCGGACACGGGCGCCCGACCCCCGCCACTCGGGTACGGGTGCGGGCACCCACGGCAGGTCGGAGGGGATCGCACGGCGGGCGTGCCTAGGGTCGGTCGGCGTGGCACACACCTTCGAAGAACTGGTGGAGAAGCAGCGCGCCGCCGACGCGGCCCAGCGCACGGTCGACGGGCTGCGGGAGGCCTACGGCCCGCCGGCCGAGCGGGGGATGACGGGCGCTCAGTCGGAGACGTACGAGACCGCCCTGCGCGCCTCCCGGGACCTGGCCCGTGAGGTGCAGACCGCGCTCAGCGAGTACGCCAAGGACAGCGGCCGGCCGCGCGCGGACATCGAGGCCGAGGTGGTCCGGGCGGCGGCGGAACCGCAGGGCACATGAGCGGAGCCGAAGGACGCGGGAGCCGGCCCGGCGGGCGCGCCGAGCGGCTCGTGGACGCCGCGGACGCCCGGCTTCCCGTGCTGGAGGGCGGTCCGCTGCTGCGCAAGGCGTTCCCCGACCACTGGTCCTTCCTGCTCGGCGAACTCGCGCTGTACAGCCTGCTCGTGCTGATCCTGACCGGGGTCTGGCTGACCCTGTTCTTCACGCCCGAGATGCGCGAGGTCGTCTACACCGGCCCCTACGCACCGCTGCGCGGGGTGCGCATGTCGGCCGCCTTCGACTCCACCCTGCGCATCAGCTTCGACGTACGCGGCGGACTGCTGATGCGGCAGGCCCACCACTGGGCCGCGCTGGTCTTCGTCGCCGCGATCGGCGTGCACCTGCTGCGGATCTTCTTCACCGGCGCCTTCCGCCGCCCGCGCGAGCTGAACTGGGCGGTGGGGCTGACCCTGTTCGTGGTCTCGCTCGCCGAGGGCTTCGCCGGCTACTCGCTCCCCGACGACCTGCTCTCGGGGACCGGGCTGCGCATCGCCCAGGGCATCATGTCGTCGATCCCGGTGGTCGGCACGTACGTCGCCTTCTTCGCCTTCGGCGGCCCGTTCCCGGGGCACGACATCATCACCCGCCTGTATCCGCTGCACATTCTGCTGCTCCCGGGCGCCCTGATCGCCCTGCTCACCGTGCATCTGATCCTGGTGTTCCACCTCAAGCACACGCAGTGGCGCGGCCCGCGTCACACCGTGCGCAACGCCGTCGGCAGGCCCTTCTTCCCGCAGTTCACCGCCTCCTCCGGCGGCCTGTCGATCATCGTCACCGGCCTGCTGGTGCTGCTGGCCGCGCTCGCCCAGGTCAACCCGGTCTGGAACTACGGCCCCTACCGGCCCGACCTGGTCTCCACCGGCTCCCAGCCCGACTGGTACGTCGGCTTCCTGGAGGGCGCACTGCGGCTGGTGCCGGCGTGGGAGACGAACATCGCCGGGCACACCCTGATGTGGAACGTCCTGCTGCCCGCGATCGTCCTGCCCGGCCTGCTGTTCGCCGTGCTCTACGCCTACCCGTTCGTGGAGCAGCGCATCACCGGGGAGTGGCGCAGCGAACAGCACTTCTGCGACCGGCCGCGCGAGCGTCCCGTCCGCACCGGCCTCGGCGTCGCGGGCACCGTCTTCTACGGCGTGCTGCTGCTGGCCGGCGGCAACGACGTGATCGCGCAGACCTTCCGTATCTCCGTCAACGGCCTCACCTGGGTGCTGCGCATCGCCCTGGTCGTGGCGCCCGTACTGGCGTTCCTGGCGACCCGGTGGCTGTGCCGGGCCCTCACCGAGGCCGAGCGCGGCCGGCTCGAGGAGGGCGTGTCCACCGGCGAGATCCGGCAGAACGTCACCGGCGGCTACGAGTCCGACCACGAGCCCGTCACGTCCTTCCGGCCCGGCGCCCCGCGCAGACAGCTCACCGCTGCGCGTACTGGAACGCCATCCCGAACACCCCACGAGCCAGAACGCCCAGACCGATGAGGAACAGCCACAGGCCGTAGACCACACCGGTCGCCGTCACCGCGAAGCCCAGCGCGGTGATGATCGGGAACATGCTCTCGTCCGGGAAGAACGCCACCGGCCCCGCTCCGTCGGCCACCTCCGCGGCCGTACGGTCCTGGGCTCGGGTGCCCCGCCGCCGGTACTGGATCAGGCAGAAGAACGACACCAGTGCCGCCATCCCGCAGGCCACGACCAGCGCGACCGTGCCCGTCTCGTCCCCGGACCACACCCCGTACAGCGCGGCGGACCCGCCGAAGAACAGCGCCACCCCGCCGAACAGCATCGCCTCGGTCTTCATCGCGCGGCCTCCGCCTCGGTCTGTCCCGCCTGCCCGGCCTCCGGATGGTGCAGGTCGAACGCGGGGGACTCCGAGCGGATCCGGGGCAGGGCCGTGAAGTTGTGCCGGGGCGGCGGGCAGGAGGTGGCCCATTCCAGGCCCCGGCCCCAGCCCCACGGGTCGTCGAGGGTGACCTTCTCGCCCTTGGTGGTGGTGCGCCAGACGTTGTACAGGAACGGCAGCGTGGAGACGCCGAGCAGGAACGCGCCCGCCGACGACAGGGTGTTGAGCAGCGTGAAGCCGTCCGCCGGGAGATAGTCCGCGTACCGGCGCGGCATCCCCGCCTCGCCCAGCCAGTGCTGCACCAGGAACGTCAGCTGGAACGCCGGGAACAGCAGCCAGAAGTGCAGCTTGCCGAGCCGCTCGTCCAGCAGCTTCCCGGTGAACTTCGGCCACCAGAAGTAGAACCCGGCGAACATCGCGAACACCACGGTGCCGAACAGCACGTAGTGCAGATGCGCCACGATGAAGTAGGTGTCGGTGAGGTGGAAGTCCAGCGGCGGCGAGGCGATCAGCACCCCGCTCAGCCCGCCCAGCAGGAACGACACCAGGAAGCCCATGGACCACAGCATCGGGGTCTCGAACGACACCGACCCGCTCACCATCGTCCCGATCCACGCGAAGAACTTGATGCCCGTGGGCACCGCGATCAGGAACGACATCAGGGAGAAGAACGGCAGCAACACCGCGCCCGTGGCGAACATATGGTGCGCCCACACCACCGCCGACAGCATCGTGATCGCGATGGTCGCCCCGATCATCGGCAGATAGCCGAACAGGGGCTTGCGGGAGAACACCGGGATGATCTCCGAGATGACCCCGAAGAACGGCAGCGCCACGATGTAGACCTCCGGGTGCCCGAAGAACCAGAACAGGTGCTGCCAGAGGATCGCGCCCCCGTTCGCCGCGTCGAAGACATGCGCCCCGAACTTGCGGCCCGCCTCCAGCGCCAGCAGCGCCGCCGCGAACACCGGGAAGGCGGGCAGGACCAGGATCGAGGTGAACAGCACGTTCCAGGTGAACATCGGCATCCGGAACATGGTCATGCCCGGGGCGCGCAGGCACAGGATCGTGGTGATGAAGTTGACCGCGGTCAGCGTCGTCGACACGCCGGTGACCACCAGGCCCATCGCCCACAGGTCGCCGCCCGCGCCGGGCGAGAAGTAGGCGCTGTTCAGCGGCGCGTACGCGAACCAGCCGAACGAGGCGGCGCCGCCCGGCACCGCGAAGCCGGACACCACCATCAGCGCCCCGAACAGGTACATCCAGTACGACATCGCGTTCAGCCGCGGCAGCGCCAGGTCGGGGGCGCCGATCTGCAGCGGCATCACGGCGTTGGCGAACCCGGCGAACATGGGCGTCGCGAACAGCAGCATCATGATCGTGCCGTGGATGGTGAAGAACTGGTTGTAGCCCTGCTCGCTGAGGAACTGCAGCCCCGGACGGGCCAGTTCCGCGCGCATGCCGAGCGCCAGCAGCCCGGCGAACAGGAAGAAGCAGAACGCCGTGACCATGTACAGCCGGCCGATCACCTTGTGGTCGGTCGTCGCGGCCCAGCGCAGCAGGGCCCGGCCGGGCCGCGGCGCGGGTGCCGTGTAGCGCGCGACGGCCGCACGGGCATCGACGGCCTGGCGCGTGTCGATGGCTTCGGGAGTGTCGGACATCCGGGGTGGTTCGGTCATCCCTGGCGAAGCTACTCGCGGTGACCGGGGGCAGGTCCGCGCCACGCCCTGCGCATCCCACTCCGTAAGCTGTACAGGCTGATCACCGACCTCGAACGGGAGTTCCCGTGCATCTCCTCGTCACGGGCGGCGCCGGGTTCATCGGATCCGCGTACGTGCGCGCACTGCTCGCCGACCCCTCACCCGACGCGCCCCGCGTCACCGTGCTGGACAAGCTCACCTACGCTGGCACCCTCACCAACCTCCCGGCCGGCCACCCCCGACTCGACTTCGTGCACGGCGACATCTGCGACGCGGCCCTGGTCGACCGGCTGATGGCGGACGCCGACCAGGTGGTGCACTTCGCCGCCGAGTCGCACGTCGACCGGTCCATCGAGGGAGCCGGTGACTTCGTCCGCACCAACGTGCTCGGCACCCAGACCCTGCTGGACGCGGCCCTGCGGCACGGCACCGGCCCGTTCGTCCACATCTCCACCGACGAGGTCTACGGCTCCCTCGACACCGGCTCCTGGCCGGAGGAGCACCCACTCGCCCCCAGCTCGCCGTACTCCGCCTCCAAGGCCTCCGCCGACCTGCTGGCCCTGGCCTGCCACCGGACCCACGGCCTGGACGTCCGCGTCACCCGCAGCTCCAACACCTACGGCCCGCACCAGTTCCCCGAGAAGATCGTCCCGCTCTTCGTGACCCACCTCCTCGAGGGCCTGAAGGTCCCGCTGTACGGCGACGGACGCAACGTCCGCGACTGGCTGCACGTCGACGACCACTGCCGGGGCATCGAGCTGGTGCGCACCAAGGGCCGCCCCGGCGAGGTCTACAACCTCGGCGGCGGCACCGAGCTGAGCAACCGGGAGCTGACCGGCCTGCTCCTCGACGCGTGCGGCGCCGGCTGGGACCGGGTCGCGTACGTCGCCGACCGCAAGGGGCACGACCTGCGCTACTCGGTCGACTGGAGCAAGGCCCGCGACGAACTCGGCTACCGCCCGCGCCGCCACTTCGCCGGCTCCCTCGCCGAGACAGTCGCCTGGTACCGGGACCACCGCGACTGGTGGGAGCCGCTGAAGCGGCGGGGCGCGGGATGAATGGCCGGTCACCGGCGCGGGCGGGCTGCACGGCCGTACCCCCAGGCCGGCCGGGGCGTCGGTCAGGCGTGGGTCTTGGCCAGCAGCTCCAGGACCTCGGCGGTCGTGCCGCTCTCGCCGAGCCGCGGGAAGATCCGCTCGACGCTGTTGGCGTGCGCCTCGGCGTCGGCGTCGGCCATCGCGTCGGTGGCGAGGGTGACGTGGTAGCCGTGCGCGTAGGCGTCCCGGGCGGTGGACTCCACGCCGATGCTGGTCGCGATGCCCGTCAGCACGATCTGGGTGATGCCGCGACGGCGCAGCTGGACGTCCAGGTCGGTGCCGTGGAAGGCGCTCCAGTTGTGCTTGGTGACGCGGAGGTCGCCGGCGTGGCCGGAGAGCTCGTCGACGACGGTGTCCCAGTCCTCGGGGAATGCGAGGCCACGCGCCTGGCGCTCGGTGCGGCCGGGGACGGCGTCGGCCC
This sequence comes from Streptomyces sp. NPDC020192, assembly GCF_044388685.1. Lineage (NCBI taxonomy): Bacteria > Bacillati > Actinomycetota > Actinomycetes > Kitasatosporales > Streptomycetaceae > Streptomyces > Streptomyces sp. NPDC020192. Next base: position 93,755 of record NZ_JBIRXG010000026.1, read on the forward strand.
AGTCGGGGGCGAAGGAGACCCGGACCAGGACCACGGGCAGGTTCCGGGAGCGGAAGGCCTCGGCCAGTCCGGCCGTGCGGGAGACGACGTCCGAGGCCGCGTGCGGCTGGACGGGCATCCCCACGATGCCGTTCTGCAGGTCGATCGCGACGAGGGCGGTACGGGGGTCGAGGGTGGTGAGCGACATGAGTCGGTCAGGCCTTTCCGATGGTTCGGGAGGTGGTGGTGCCGAGCCGGCCCAGGGACCGGTCCGGCAGGGTCGTCGCCAGCAGCAGGGCGGAGCCGGCGAGCATGAACAGGGCCAGGCCGTGGAGCCCGGCCGTGTCGGCGTGGTGCGGGTAGAACGCCGCGGTGGCGGCGGACGCGCCCAGCGCGCCGAGGTACATGAAGGTGCGCAGCAGCCCGGCCGCGGAGGCGATGCGCTCCGGATCGGCCTGCCGGTACAGGGCGTTCTGTGCGGCCAGGCCGATGAGGCCCTGCGGGATGCCGAGCAGCGCGCCGACCGCGAGCAGCAGCCACAGCGCGCTGTCGGCCCGCACGAGGAGCAGCAGGGCGCAGCCCGCGACCTGGAGTGCGGAGCCGACGATCAGCTTGCCGCGCACCGCCTCCCGGCGTCCGGTGAGCGTGGACACGATCAGCGCGGAGATTGACAGCGGCAGCAGGACGAGTCCGGCGGTGGAGGCGCCGAGCCCGCGCCCCTGCTCCAGCCACTGCGTGTAGCCGTACATGAAGGCGTAGGAGGTGGTGTAGGCGAGCAGCTGGCGCACATAGGTGGCGAGCAGCGGGCCGTTGCCGCCGAGGACGCGCAGGTCGACGAAGGGGTCCGGCACGCGCAGCTCGCGCACCGCGAAACCGGCGGCGGCGACGGCGGACAGCACCGGCAGGTACCAGCGGTCGGCGCGCGGGTGCATCAGGAACAGCATCAGCGCGACCAGCATCAGCGCGAAGAGTGCCATGCCGGGCAGGTCGACGGCGCGCCGCCGGGTCCCGGACCGGGGCAGCCGCAGGGTGCCGAGCACCAGGCAGACCGCCGAGAGCGGCACGTTCACGGTGAACACGGCGCGCCAGCCGCCGAGCCCGATCAGCAGGCCGCCGAGCGCGGGCCCGACGACGGCCACCGTCTGGTTGGCGACGGCCAGTGCGGCCAGCACCCCGGCCGGGCTGTCCTGCCCGGTGCGTTCGGCCTCGCTGCGGGTCAGCCGCATGGCCGCCGGGTACGCCGCCGACGTCCCGAAGCCCAGCAGCACCCGCGCCGCGATGAGTGCGCCCAGCGAGGGCGCGAGCGCGCCGAGCACACCGGCGACGCCGACCAGGGCCGTACCGGCGAGGTAGAGCCGGCGCGGGCCGTACATGTCCACCAGGCGGCCGATGACGGGCTGCCCGACGGCCGTGGCCAGATAGAGCGCCGAGACCAGCCAGGCGGTCTCGGCGGGCGGGGCCCCGAAGGCGACGCCGATCGGCACCAGGGCCACGGCGATCATCGACGAGTTGACCGGATTCAGGACCGAGCCGAACAGCATCGGCGGGATCAGTCGGCGGTCGAATCCGGCGGGGGCGGGGCGGGTGGCCTTCTCGGTGTGTCCGGTGGGCCTCGGTATCACTGCTGCGACAGCCGTTCCATCAGCTCCAGTGCCTTCAGGACGGTCTGCCGCTCCTCCTCCGAGTAGCGGTCCTGGAAGGCGCGGGCCAGCCACTCCTCACGGACCTGCCGGTTGCCCTCGATCCGGGCCCGCCCCGCGTCGGTCAGGGTGACCAGCTGACGGCGGCCGTCGTCGGGGTCGGGGGCGCGCCGGATCAGACCGTGCTGGTCCAGCGCGGCCAGCGTGGTCGCCATCGACTGCGGGCGTACGCCCTCCGCGGCGGCCAGCGCACTGGCGGTGGCGGCGCCGTGCTTGCCGACCAGGGTGAGCGCCGACTCCTGGGAGGGGCTGAGGTCGGTGTCCTGCGCGACCTCGCGGATACGTCGCCGCAGCCGGCTGAACACGACACGCAGATCGAGCGCGGCGCGAGCGGCGGAATCGGAGATGTCAGCCATGTGGCCAGCGTAGATCTGACAGCCGAGACTGTCCAGTCCAAACTGTTCAGTTCCATCTGGCGAATCTGGCGGAGGTGTCTCGATTACGGTGGCCCTGTGCGTCTGCTGATGCTGTCCGACACCCACCTCCCGAAGCGCGCCAAGCGGCTCCCGGAGCAGTTGCTGGCCGAACTCCCGCGCGTGGACGTGGTGTTCCACGCCGGGGACTGGGTCGACACCGCCACCCTGGACCTGCTGGAGAGCCGCAGCCGACGGCTGATCGGGGTCTACGGCAACAACGACGGTCCCGAGCTGCGCGCCCGGCTCCCCGAGGTGGCGTACGCCGAGCTGGGCGGCCTGCGCTTCGGCGTCGTGCACGAGACCGGCCCCGCCCAGGGCCGCGAGGCCCGCTGCGCCGCCCGCTTCCCCGACCTCGACGTGCTGGTCTTCGGCCACAGCCACATCCCCTGGGACACCACCGCCCCGACCGGCCTGCGCCTGCTCAACCCCGGCTCCCCGACCGACCGCCGCCGCCAGCCTCACCGCACCTACCTGACGGCCGCGATCGCCGACGGCGCTCTGGCCGAGGTGACGCTGCACCGGCTGCCCCAGCGGTAGCGGTCCTGTGCCAGGATGCCGGGATGATCTCTGACACAGGCATCCCGGGTGACGTCGTTCCGGCAGGTCGCATGGCCGGCGGTGAGCAGCCCGTACTCGCCCTGCCCGGCGGATTTCAGCTGCGGCCCTGGCACCCCGACGACGCCGGAACGCTGCTGACCGCCGGCCAGGATCCCGCGATCCGCACGTGGAACCGATTCACCGTCGGCAGCTTCGAGGAGGCGTGCGCCAGGATCGAGCGCATGCACGCACGCTGGCGGGCCGAGATCGCCGCGATATGGGCCATCGCCAGGCCGGACGGCCCGGCCGTCGGACTCTGCGGATGGGGCGACATCGACCTGCACGGCGGCAGCGCCGAGATCCTCTACTGGCTCCTGCCCGAGGCGCGCGGCGGCGGCATCGCCGTCGAGGCCACCCGCAGGCTCAGCCAGTGGGCCCTCGACGAGCTGGGCCTGCACCGCCTGCGCCTGTGCCACTCGGTCGCCAACCCGGCGTCCTGCAGGGTCGCCGAGAAGGCCGGATTCACCTACGAGGGCACCCAGCGCAGCGCCCTCCTGCACGCCGACGGCTGGCACGACCAGCATCTGCACGCGCGCGTGGCCGGCGACCCCGAGTAGCGGGCCCGCTCGGGGGAGTTGTCAGTGCCGGGTGCCCGTGGTGTGTGGCCTTCTCACCGGGCGTCGAGTGGTGCGTCGTCCTCGCCTGCGCCGTAGCAGTCGTCTCGCCGTGTACGCCAGTGCGGCCAGCGCCGCCGCGACGAGGGCCGCCCGCTTGGCCAACGGCGCCCCGGCCGTGCGCAGGAGGTCGAGCGGTTGGGGCTCCTCCTCGTCGTCCTCGGCGGCGGGTTCGGCGCTCGCGGTCAGCCGGGTCGCCAGGCAGTCCGCGAACTGGCCCACCAACCGGTCGCCGACCTCCGCCAGCACCCCGCGCCCGAACTGTGCCGGGCGGCCGGTCACCGTCAGGTCGGTGTGTACGGACACCGCTGTACCGCCGTTGTCGCGTTCGGTCAGCGTGCCGGTGACCGTCGCGCGGGCCGTGCCCTGGCCGCGGGTCTCCCGGCCGTTCGCGGCGAGCACCATCCGGTGCGCCGTCTCGTCCTGCTCCTCGAAGACCGCCGTGCCCTGGTAGGCCACCGTGACCGGGCCGACCCTGACCTTCACCGAGCCGGTCACGGTCGTGCCGTCGTAGTCCTCCACCACCGCGCCCGGCAGACACGGCGCGACCCGTTCGATGTCGAGGAGCGCGTGCCAGGCGTCGGCGACCGGGACGGGGACGGCGAACTCGTGGTGCAGCTCCATGACCTGGTCCTTTCGGGCGCGTCAGGCTTCGTCGGGCGGGTGGATGGCGCCGGCGGTGGTGGTCAGTGGTGCGCCGCTGCCGCCCCAGCGCAGGGCGACGATCTCGGCGGCGACGGACACCGCGACCTCCTCGGGAGTGCGGGCGCCGAGGTCGAGGCCCAGCGGTGAGCGCAGCCGGGACAGTTCGGTCCCGGTCAGACCGGCCTCCGTGAGCCGTGCGCGCCGCTCCTCATGGGTCTTCCGGCTGCCCATCGCCCCGATGTAGGCGGCCGGGCGGCGCAGGGCCTCCTCCAGGAGAGGTACGTCGAACTTGGGGTCGTGGGTGAGGACACAGATCACCGTGCGGTCGTCGGTCTCGGTGCCGGCGAGATAGCGGTGCGGCCAGTCGACCACGACCTCGACGGCCGCCGGGAAGCGCTTGGGCGTGGCGAAGACCGGCCGGGCGTCGCACACGGTCACCCGGTAGCCGAGGAAGTCGCCGATCCGGGCCACCGCGGCCGCGTAGTCGATCGCGCCGAAGACCAGCATGCGCGGTGGCGGGGCGAACGACTGGAAGAACACCGTCACGGTGTCCTCGCGACGCTCGCCGTGCGGCCCGTAGTGCCGCAGGACCGAGGCGCCGAGCGCGAGTTCACCGCGCGCGTCGGCGGTGACGGCGATGTCGAGGCCGGCCGTGCCGAGCGTGCCGGCCGCCCGGTCCGGCCGGACGGCGAGCGTGGCGCCGCGCGGCGCGGGTCCGTCCACCACCGTGGCCACCGTCACGGGCTCGCCCGCGGCGACCGACGCGGCGACCGCGCCGAACGCCGGGTCCGACGCGGGCGTCACCGGCCGTACCAGCAGGGTGATCTCGCCACCGCAGGTCAGGCCGACCGCGAACGCGTCCTCGTCGCTGTAGCCGAAGGTCGCAAGGCGTGCCTCGCCGCTCGCCACGACCTCCTGCGCCAGCTCGAACACCGCGCCCTCCACGCAGCCCCCGGACACGCTCCCCACGACCTCGTCGTCCGGGCCCACCGCCATGGCGGCGCCGGGTCCGCGCGGTGCGCTGCGGCTGACCGCGACGACCGTGGCCAGACCGAACGGGATCCCGGCCGCGTGCCACCGCGCCAGCGCCGGCAGAATCTCACGCACGATCCGCTCCTCCCACCCGCTCCGCACCGGCGTCCTCGCCCCGCACGATCGCCGCCAGCCGCTCCAGCGCCGCCAGGCTGTGCCCCGCGACGAAGGCGTCCACGCTGGGCAGGGCCGCCGCCATCCCGGCGGCCAGTGGCGCGTAACCGGGCCGCGCCTTACGGGGGTTCGCCCAGACCACCTGGTGCGCCAGGGCGTGCAGCCGGCGCATCTGCTGCCCCAGCAGTTCCGGGTCGCCGCGTTCCCAGCCGTCGGAGAGCAGCACGACGATCGCGCCGCGCGCCATCCCGCGCTGCCCCCACCGGTTCAGGAACTCCCGCACCAGCTCGCCGAGCCGGGTGCCACCGCGCCAGTCCGGTACGGCCGTCGCGACGGCCGCCATCGCCAGGTCCGGGTCCCGGTGTGCCAGTTCGCGGGTCACCCGGGTCAGCCGGGTGCCGATGGTGAACACCTCCGTACGGCCCGCGCGCACCGCCGCGTGCGCGAACCGCAGCAGCGCGTCGGCGTACGGCGCCATCGAGCCGCTCACGTCCACCAGGAGCACCACCCGGCGGGGCCGCTCGACCCGTGCGTGCCGTCGCAGCCGGGCCGGTTCGCCGCCCCGGCGCAGCAACTCCCTTACGGTGCGCCGCGGATCGACCTCACCGCGCCGGGCGGGCCCGCGCCGGGCCGAGCGCCGCGCCTGACCCTCCAGCGCGAACGCGGCCAGCAGACGACGTAGTTGGGCCCGTTCGGCGGCGTCGAGCGCGCCGACGTCGCGGTGCCGCAGCACCTCGGCGGAGTCGGCGAGCACGCCGACGGGCGGCCCCGGCGGTGCATCCTCACCGGGCGTACCCGCACCCAAGGGCGCCTTCCGTGCGACGAGCCGCAGCCGGGTCGGGGGAGCGGTGCGCACCGGATGCGGCGCCCGCTCCCCGGCGGGCCCGAAGTACGCGGCGAACACCCGCTCGTACCGCTCCAGATCGTCGTGCCCACCGCACAGCGTCGCCCGCCCCGCCCAGAACACGTCCGCCCGCACCCCGGGCCGCAGCGCGGCCACGGCCCGCAGGAACGCGTACAGCCGTTCGGTACTCGCCTCCACCCCGGCCGCCCGCAGGGCCCGCACGAAACCGACCAGCACGGCATCCGCCGCGAGGTGTCCGGTGTCCGTCCCGGGTGGCCCGCCCATCCCGCTCACCCGCCCCGTGCCGCGAGGACCGCCGCGATGTCCAGGTCCCGGGCGCGGTCGGTGTCCTCGCGGTACTTCAGGACCGAGCCCAGCGTCGCCACCGCCAGGTCCGCGTCGACCTCGTCCGCGCCCAGCGCGTCCAGGGCCTCGGCCCAGTCGAGGGTCTCGGCCACCCCGGGCGGTTTGATCAGGTCGGCACCGCGCAGGGCCTGGACCAGCGCGGTGACCTGCTCGGCCAGCCGCGCGGACACCCGGGGCAGCCGGCGCCGCACGATGGCCAGTTCGCGGCCGAAGGAGGGATGGTCGAACCAGTGGTAGAGGCAGCGCCGCTTCAGCGCGTCGTGCACCTCTCTGGTCCGGTTCGACGTCAGGACGACCACCGGCGGTTCCTCGGCGCGCAGCGTGCCCAGTTCCGGGATCGTGACGGAGTACTCGGACAGCAGCTCCAGCAGAAACGCCTCGAACTCGTCGTCGGCCCGGTCGATCTCGTCCACCAGCAGCACCGCCGGCTGCGTCTGCAGGGCGCGCAGCAGCGGCCGGGCGATCAGGAAACGGCGGTCGTACAGCTCGCTCTCCAGCCGGTCCGCGTCCGTCACCCCGGCCGCCTCGGCGGCGCGCAGATGCAGCAGCTGGCGCGGGAAGTCCCAGTCGTACAGCGCCTGCGAGGCGTCGATGCCCTCGTGGCACTGGAGCCGGATCAGCGGCGCGCCGAGCGCCTCGGCCAGGGCGGAGGCGAGCGCGGTCTTGCCCACGCCCGCGTCGCCCTCGCAGAACAGCGGCCGGTGCAGCCTCAGGGCCAGGAAACAGGTGACGGACAGCCCTTCGTCGACGAGGTACCCCGTCTCCTCCAGCCGGGCCCGCACCTGCTCCGGGTCGTCCATCGTGTTGATCGGCGCTCACCCCGTTCCGCCGGCGGCCAGCACCGCCCGCCGGGTCAGTACCCGGGCCAGATGTGCCCGGTACTCGGGCGAGGCGGACACGTCCTGCGCCGGCCGGGTGCCCTCGGCCGCCAACTCCGCGGCCCGGGCCACCGCGTCCGGGGCGCCGGCGCCTGCCAGCGCCTCCTCGGCCGCCGAAGCCCGCAGCGGGGTCGAGCCCATGTTGGTCAGGCCGATCCGGGCCTCGGCCACCCGCCCGTCATCCCGTCGTACCAGCGCCGCCACGCCCACGATCGCCCACGCCTGGGCGACCCGGTGGAACTTCTCGTAGTGGAAGCCCCAGCCGTCCGTCTTCGGCACCCGTACCTCCACGAGCAGCTCGTCGGGGGCGAGCGCCGACTGGAGATAGTCCACGAAGAACTCCCGGGCCGGGACGGTGCGTCGGCCGCCCGGGCCGACGGCGACCAGGTCGGCGTCCAGGGCCAGCACCACCGCGGGCAGGTCCCCGGCCGGATCGGCGTGCGCCAGCGAGCCGCCGAGGGTGCCCCGGTGCCGTACGGCGGGATCGGCGACCGTGGCCGTGGCCTCGGCCAGCAGACCGGCGTGCCGGCGCACCAGCGGATCCCGGATCACGTCGTGGTGGGTGGTCAGGGCGCCGATCACGAGCATGTCGCCGTCCTCGCGGACCCCGCGCAGCTCGGGGATCCGCCCGACGTCCACGACCAGTTCCGGGAAGGCCAGCCGGAGCCTGAGCAGCGGCAGCAGGCTCTGCCCGCCGGCCAGCACCTTCGCCTCCTCGCCCGCGTCGGCGAGAAGCCGCACCGCCTCCTCCACGCTCCCGGGACGGGCGTACTCGAACGCCGGGGGAATCATGCCGACGCCTCCTTCACCTCGCGCCACACGCGTTCGGGCGTGCAGGGCATCCGGACGTCGTGCACCCCGAGCGGGCGCAGCGCGTCCACGACGGCGTTGACCACGGCCGGTGTCGAGGCGATCGTCCCCGCTTCGCCGACTCCCTTGACACCCAGGGCGTTCGAGGCCGCCGGCGTCTCGGTCCGGTCGGTCACGAAGTCCGGCAGGTCGGCCGCCGACGGCACGAGATAGTCGGCCATGGTGCCGGAGACGAGGTTGCCCTCGGCGTCGTACACGGCTTCCTCGTACAGCGCCTGCGCGATGCCCTGCGCCAGACCGCCGTGCACCTGCCCTTCCACGATCATCGGGTTGACGACCCGGCCGACGTCGTCCACGCAGACGTACGACCGGATCCGGGTCTGCCCGGTCTCGGTGTCGACCTCGACCGCGCACAGATGGGTGCCGTGCGGGTAGGAGAAGTTCTCCGGGTCCACGACGTGCTCGGCGTTGATGCTGGGCTCGACGCCGTCGGGCAGGTCGTGGTTGGTGAACGCCGCGAAGGCGATCTCCTGGATGGTCCTGCGGGCTTCCGGTGAGCCCTTCACCGAGAACACCCCGCCGCTGAACTCCAGGTCCTGCTCGCTCGCCTCCAGCAGATGGGCGGCGACCTTCCGGGCCTTCTCCACGACGGTCGTCGCGGCGCGGTGTACGGCCTCGCCGCCGACGGCCAGCGACCGTGAGCCGTAGGTGTCCATGCCCTGCGGGGCCGTCCTGGTGTCGCCGTGCACCACCTCGACGTCCTCGAACGGCACGCCGAGCACGTCGGCCGCGATCTGGCTCCAGCAGGTCTCGTGGCCCTGTCCGTGCGGACTGGTGCCGGTGACCACCTCGACCTTGCCGGTGGGCAGCATCCGGATGCTCGCCGCCTCCCAGCCGCCGGCGGAGTACTTGAGGTCGCGCAGCACCCGGCTCGGCGCCAGGCCGCACATCTCGGTGTACGTCGACACGCCGATGCCGAGCCGCACGGGATCGCCACGCCGGTTGCGCTCCCGCTGCTCGGCGCGCAGGGCGTCGTACCCGAACAGGTCGAGCGCCTTCGCGGTGGCCGCCTCGTAGTCGCCGCTGTCGTAGGTGAGCCCGGCGATCGTGGTGTACGGGAACTCCTCGTGCCGGATCCAGTTGCGGCGCCTCAACTCGACCGGATCCAGGTCGAGTTCGGCGGCCAGCTCGTCCATGACCCGTTCGATCGCGTACGTCGCCTCCGGGCGCCCGGCACCGCGGTAGGCGTCGGTGGGGGTGCGGGTGGTGAAGACGCCGGTGCAGGTGAACTCGTAGGCGTCCATCTTGTAGATCGCCGGGTACATGAAGGCGCCGAGGATCGGGATGCCGGGGGTGACGAGCATCAGATAGGCGCCCATGTCGGCGAGCAGGTCGACCTTCAGGCCGAGCAGTCTGCCCTCGCTCGTGGCGGCGACCTCGACGTCCTGGATCATGCCGCGGCCGTGGTGGGTGGCGAGGTAGCCCTCGGAGCGGGACTCGGTCCACTTCACCGGCCGGCCGAGCTTGCGGGCGATCGCGAGCGCGAGGACCTCCTCGCCGTACACCTGGAGCTTGGAGCCGAAGCCGCCGCCCACGTCCGGGGCGATCACGCGCAGCTTCTGCTCGGGGATCCCGGTGACCGTCGCGAGCATGATGCGCAGGATGTGCGGGATCTGGGTCGCCGAGTACACCGTGTACTCGCCGGAGGCGGCGAGCGGGGTGACGACGACAGCGCGCGGCTCCATCGCGTTGGGGATCAGCCGCTGCTGGTGGTAGCGGCGCATCAGGACGACGTCGGCGCGGTCGCGTACCGACGCGAAGCTCTCGCCGGTGGCGAGCGGCCAGGTGTAGCAGCGGTTGGTGCCCTTGTCGGCGTGGACCAGCGGGGCGTCCGGGGCCAGCGCGGTCTCCAGGTCCAGGACCGGGGGCAGCGGGTCGTATTCGACCTCGATCGCCTCCAGCGCGTCGGCGGCCGCGTACCGGTCGCGGGCCACCACGACCGCGACCGGATCACCGGCGTAGCGGACCTCGTCCACGGCGATCGGCGGGTGGTCGGGCAGCACCATGTCCTCGGTCACCGGCCAGGCGCAGGGCAGTGAGCCAAGGCCCTCGGCGAGGTCGGCTCCGCTGAACACCGCGACGACACCGGGGCGTCGGCGGGCGGGTGACACGTCGACGCGGGTGATGCGGGCGTGGGCCATCGGGCTGCGCAGGACGGCCAGGTGCAGCAGTCCGGCCAGCTGGATGTTGTCGGTCCAGGTGGTCTGGCCGGTGATCAGCCGCGCGTCCTCCTTGCGCAACCGGGAGCGGCCGACCTCGGGTTCGGCGGCCTGATGGGTCATGCCGTGACCTCCTCACCGACCTGTTGGTCCTGTGCGGAGGCGGCGAGCACCGCGCGGACGATGTTCTGGTATCCGGTGCAGCGGCAGAGGTTGCCCTCCAGGGCCTGCCGGATCTCGTCGGAGGTGGGGTGCGGGTTCTCCCGCAGCAGATCCCGGGCCGCCATGATCATTCCGGGGGTGCAGTAGCCGCACTGAAGACCGTGCCGCTCGTGGAAGGCGCGCTGCAGCGCGGTCCACTCGCCGCCCACGGCCAGCCCCTCGACGGTGGTCACCTCGCCGCCGTCGGCCTGCACCGTCAGCACCGAGCAGCTCTTCACGCTCATCCCGTCCAGGTCGACCGTGCACGCCCCGCAGTTGGAGGTGTCGCAGCCGATCGGGGTGCCGGTCAGGCCGAGGCGGTCGCGCAGGTAATGGGCGAGGAGGAGACGGGGTTCCACGTCGTCCTCGTACGTCATGCCGTCCACGTTCACCTTGATGCGGGTCATGGGACCTCCAGACGGGCCGACCACGGTGACGTAGGTCACTCTATGACCGTGTTCTGGGGGTGGCGAGTGCGGCGACCGGGCCTTCGTTGAACGTTAATCCATTGCTGTCGCCGGGCGTTCCTGTTGCACTGCTCGGCGATCCGACGTCACCCGGAGAGGACCAGCGATGCGCACTGCGTGCATGTCCACCCAGGAAGGAATCCGCCCCATGCCGAAGGACATCACGCTCAGTGCATCTGCTCAATCTCGGAATTCTCGCGCATGTCGACGCCGGTAAGACCAGCCTGACCGAACGGCTGCTGCACACGGCCGGGGTCACCGACGAGCTCGGCCGCGTCGACGACGGCAACACCCGGACCGACACCCTCGCGCTGGAACGCCGGCGCGGCATCACGATCAAGTCCGCCGTCGTGTCGTTCCCGCTCGACGGCGTCACCGTCAACCTCATCGACACCCCGGGCCACCCGGACTTCATCGCCGAGGTCGAGCGCGTGCTCGGCATCCTCGACGGCGCGGTGCTGGTCGTCTCGGCCGTCGAAGGGGTCCAGGCGCAGACCAGAGTGCTGATGCGCACCCTGCGCCGGCTGGGCATCCCCACCCTGGTCTTCGTCAACAAGATCGACCGGCGCGGCGCGAACGGCTCCGCCGTACTGGACCAGTTGACCCGCCGGCTGGCCGTGCCGCTCGTCCCGATGGGCCGGGCCGCCGCGCTCGGCACCCGCGCCGCCCGCTTCGTGCCCGGCCTCGGCCCGGCCGCGCAGGAGGCGCTCGCCGACCACGACGACGACCTGCTCGCCGCCTACCTCGACGGTCGCGTCGAGAAGGGCCGACTGCACACGGTCCTCGCCGCCCAGACCCGCGGGTCCCTGGTCCATCCGGTGTACTTCGGCTCCGCCATGACGGGCGCGGGCGTTCCGGAGCTGATCACCGGCATCGAACACCTGCTGCCCACCGCCGCCGGCGACCCCGCCGCACCCCTGTCGGCCACGGTCTTCAAGGTCGAGCGGGGCTCGGCGGGGGAGAAGATCGCCTACGCGCGCATCTTCTCGGGCACCCTGCGCGTCCGCGACCGGATCCCGTTCGGGGACGGCCGTGCGACGGGCGTCCCTGTCGGCGCCCGGGGGAGGAGGGGCGCCGGGGAGGGGACCGGCGCTTGCGAGGAGGCCGGCGTCCGTCAGGAGGCCGGTGTTCGTGAGGAGGGCGGCGTCCGCGAGGAGGTCGGTGCTTGCGGGGAGGCCGGCGTCCGCGAGGGGACCGGCGCCCGCGAGGACATCGACGCCCGCGAGGAAGTCGGCGCCCGCGAGGAGGCCGGCGCGTGCGAGACGGGCGGCGCCCGTGACGAGAGCGGGGCTGACCGCGGGGCGGATGACGGGGCCGTCGACCGCCGGGCGGACGGCCGGGCCGTCAGCTCCCGCGCCGCCGGGTCCCGCGCGACCGGTCGGGCCGTCGGCTCCCGCGCCGCAGGCACCCTCGCCGCCGGCCGGGAACTCGGCGCCCGGCCGACAGGCCGTGTCACCGCGCTCAGTGTCTTCGACGGGGCCGTCGACACCCGGTGGGACAGTGCCGGTGCCGGGCGGATCGTCAAGGTGTGGGGGCTCGGCGGCATCCGGATCGGGGATGCGCTCGGCGTGCCGGGGCGGGCGTACGAGCATCACTTCGCGCCGCCGACCCTGGAGACCGTCGTCGTCCCCGGCCCCGGCGCGGACCGGCGCTCCCTGCACCTCGCGCTCACCCAGCTCGCCGAACAGGACCCGCTCATCGGCGTCCGCCACGACGAGCTGCGCGGGGAGACCTCCGTCTCGCTCTACGGCGAGGTGCAGAAGGAGGTCGTCCAGGCCACCCTCGCCGAGGAGTACGGCCTGGACGTCACCTTCCGCGAGACGACGACCCTGTGCATCGAACGGCCGGCGGGCACCGGGCACGCCGTGGAGTTCAACAAGAAGGACCCCAACCCGTTCCTGGCCACCGTCGGCCTGCGCGTCGAGCCCGCACCGCCCGGCGCGGGCGTGGCGTTCCGGCTGGAGGTGGAGCTGGGCTCGATGCCGTACGCCTTCTTCAAGGCCGTCGAGGACACCGTCCGCGAGACGCTCGGCCAGGGGCTGCGCGGCTGGCAGGTCCCCGACTGCGCGGTGACCATGACCCACTCCGGCTACTCGCCCCGGCAGAGCCACGCCCACCAGGGCTTCGACAAGAGCATGTCGAGCACCGGCTACGACTTCCGGGGCCTGACCCCGCTGGTCCTGACCGAGGCTCTGCGCCGCGCGGGCACCGTCGTGCACGAGCCGATGCACCGCTTCCGGCTGGAGGTCCCGGCGGACACGCTGGGCGCGCTGCTGCCGGTGCTCGCCCGGCTGGGCGCCGTACCGGAGACGACCGGCGCGCTCGGGACGGCCGCCGTGCTGGAGGGTACGGTGCCCGCCGCCCGGGTGCACGAGCTGGAGCATCGGCTGCCCGGGCTCACCCGGGGCGAGGGCGAGCTGGAGACGGCCTTCGACCACTACGCGCCGGTCACCCGGGGCACCGTCCCCGAGCGGCCGCGCACCGACCACAACCCGCTGAACCGCAAGGAGTATCTGCTGAAGGTGATGCGCAGGACGGGGGACGGGGCGGCAGGAGCTGACTGATAGTCAACTTACTTGAGAGTCAGGTGGTATTGACGCCGACCGGAAGATCCCCTGATTGTGGTGGACATGCCCACCATCCGCGCCCGTCTCCTGGTTGTCCTGGTCATCCTCTGCGGATTCCTGACGGTGGCGGGCGCCCCGCCCGCCACCGCCGCCACCCCTTCCGACTCCCTGTGGTTCGACGGCTCCTCCCTCACGGTCCAGAACGGTCGCCTCACCGATGGTCAGGGCCGTGAGATCGTCCTGCGCGGCTACAACGTCTCCGGCGAGACCAAGCTGGAGGAGAACAGCGGGCTGCCGTTCGCCTCGGTCGCCGACGCCCGCAAGTCCGCGACCGCGCTGCGCGCCCTCGGCGGCGGCGACGCGGTCCGCTTCCTGCTCTCCTGGGCGCACGCCGAACCCGTACGCGGCCAGGTGGACACCACCTATCTGGCCGCCGTCGCCGAGCAGATGCGCGCCTTCCTGGACGCGGGCATCCGTGTCCTCCCTGACTTCCACCAGGACCTGTATTCCCGCTACCTGTTCAACAGCGGCAGCTGGTACACCGGCGACGGCGCCCCCAAGTGGGCCGTGGACGCCGGAAATTACCCCGCCGAGTCCTGCGGGATCTGCCTCTTCTGGGGTCAGAACATCACCCAGAACGCGGCGGTGCAGAAGGCGCAGTACGACTTCTGGCACAACAACCACGGCCTCCAGGACGCCTTCCTCACCACCGCCCAGGCGACGATGGCCTACCTCCAACAGCACCTGACCGACGTCGAGTTCGCGGCCGTCACCGGCTTCGACCCGTACAACGAGCCGTACGCGGGCAGTGACGACTCCGGGCAGACCTCCCGCACCTGGGAGCGCGACCTGCTCTGGCCGTTCTACGTGAAGTTCCGCGCCCGGATGGACGCGGCCGGCTGGCAGGACAAGCCCGCCTTCGTGGAGCCCAACCTCTTCTGGAACTCCAACATTTCGACCCAGAAGCAGGAGGGCGGCCTGCTGGACGCGGGCACCCTCGGCTCGCGCTACGTCTTCAACACCCACTTCTACGACCAGAAGGCCATCTCCGGGATCCTGATGTGGGGCAAGGCGGCCGACGGTCAGTACGCCTTCGACTTCGCCACCGTCCGCGACCGCGCCACGGCCGCCGGTACCGCGGCCATGGTCAGCGAGTTCGGGCACCCCCTGTCCGGCACGGTGTCCGACAAGGCGCCGACCGTCCTGAAGGCGATGTACCAGGCCCTCGACTCCCGCCTGCCGGGCGCGAGTTGGTGGTCCAACCCGGCCGCCTCGGGCCCGGTGCTCTCCGGCACCCAGTGGCAGTGGGACATCTACAACGGCCGGCATCACGAGCTGATGAACGGCAACTCCGGCAAGGTGCTCACCTCAGGCGACGCCTGGAACGACGAGGACCTCTCGGCCGTAAACCTGGACGGCTCAGGCAATGTGACGCTGCGTCAGAACTCCCGGCTCCTCGACCGCCTCTACCCGAGCGCCACGGCCGGTACGACGCTGGCCTTCACCTACGAGGACCGCTCGCGCGACGGCTCCACCACCCTCACCTGGAACCCGGTGCCGAGCAGCCTGCCCAACGTGGCTCGGCTGGTGGGCTCCGGCCAGTACGGGCTGCTGGTGTGGCGCTCCGGGGACGGCACCGCGCCCACCGAACTGCACCTTCCGGCGTCCTTCCCGACCGCGTCGACCACGGTCGTCTCCGACCTGGGCACGGTGTACGGTCCGCCCGCCTACGCCACGTCCACCCCGGTCGCCGTCGCCCCCGAACCGGGCGGCACGGGCAGCCGCCGGCTGCTGCTCACCGACACGGACTCCGGGGCCCCGCACTACGCGCTGGTGACGAATGGCGCCCCGGCCCCCTCGGCGGACCTGCTGAGCGCGGCCCGGTCGGAACTGGCCGCGTGGGCGGCGGCGCACTTCTGAGCCAGCGACCCTCTGGTCCGGAGCCGTACGGCCCCCCGGGGGG
>NZ_JBIRXG010000027.1:0-103003 GCF_044388685.1 Streptomyces sp. NPDC020192
CCTTGGTTTACTTTTTTGGCACTGCCCCACCCCCGGGGCGTGTCCTCCCCCCCCCCCGCCCCTTACCGGGGGGGGGGCGGCCCCCCCCCCCCCGGGGGGGGGGGCCCCGCCCGCCACCGTCAACCGTCGTGTTTCGGCGACCGGTCACCGCCCGGCGACCGGTCGCTCAGTCCCAGACCTCCCGGTGGGCGTGGCCACCGCCCACGAGGGCCTCGATCGCGTCCACCGCGCTGCCGTCGTGGTCGCTGCCGGCCGTGCCTCTGCCGGTCTGGACGTTGGCCGTGCGGTCGACCTCGAGCCAGGAGTCGGCGTGGGAGTTGTCGATCACGGTGATCAGGCCGCCGGACGCGGCCGCGGGTGCCGCGCCGGCGCCGAGCACCGCGGCGGCGAGGGCCGCGGCCCTGCCGAGCCGGGACACGGCACCGTTCACACGCCCACGCCCTCGGGAGCGAGCCGCTCCCGGGCGATGTTGCGCTCCAGCAGGCTGGTGGAGGCCTTCACGCCGACGCCGCTCGCGGGGTCGACCTCGGGCAGCCGGCCGTCGGCGGCCTTCAGGTCGGCGAGCGCGGAGTCCATCGCCTCGTGCGCGGCGAACAGACACGGCGTGCTGTAGATGGCGACGTCGACGCCGAGGCCTGACAGTTCGCCGAGGGAGAGGCGGGGGGACTTGCCGCCGGCGATCTGGTTGAACAGCAGCGGCTTGTCGCCCGCGACCTCGCGGATGCGCTTGATCCACTCGACGCTGCGCACCCCGTCGACGAGCACGACGTCGGCGTCGGTGGCGGCCAGCCGCTCGGCGCGGCGCAGGATGTCCTGCTCGTCCGTGGCGTCCGTCCGGGCGACGACGACCAGGTCCTCACGGGTCTCGAGGACCTGGTCCAGCTTCTCCAGGTACTCCTCCAGCGGCAGCACCTGCTTGCCGTCGGCGTGCCCGCAGCGACGGGGCCGTTTCTGGTCCTCCAGGATCACGCCGGAGGCACCGATGCGCTCCAGCCCCTCGACGACGTGACAGGCGACGTCGGGGTCGACGTACCCGTCGTCGATGTCGACCAGCAGGTGGTGGTGCGGGAACGCGCCCCGCAGCCGTTGGACGAAGGCCACCATGTCGGGCCAGGCGATGAAACCGATGTCCGGCAGCCCGTAGTACGAGGCCGCGAATCCGAAGCCCGAGACGAACATGCCGTCGTAGTGCCTGGCCGCGATCGACGCCGAGTACATGTCGTACACGCCGATCAGCGGTGTCGTCCCGGGCCCGGCGATGCGTTCGCGCAGCTGTTTGCCGTAAGTCAAGGTCCGGCTCCTCCGGTGGGTGGGTGACGCGGAGCGATCGGGCTGTACACCCCGATGCCCTTTACCAAAACAAGAGCATCTCTAGATACTCACGTGACTATCCGCGTACGCGACCTTTACTCACCCCAATGGTGGAACCGGTTCACCGCAGAAACGTCACTGGAGGCGCCCGGGCCCGGTCCAACTTCCTTGCGGCGTGCGGCCCGTGACCGTAGCCTCGCCGGGCATGAACGCCGTTCCCCCGTTCCTGGACCACCTCGTCCTCGCCACGCCGGATCTGGCCGCGACCGTCGCCGACTTCACCCGGCGCACCGGGGTGACGCCCGCGCCCGGCGGTGTGCACCTGGGCCTCGGCACCCGCAACCATCTGGTGGGGCTGGGCGGCCGCAGCTATCTGGAGATCCTCGGCCCCGATCCGGAGCAGCCGGAGCCGGCCGGGCCGCGACCGTTCGGCGTCGACCGGCTGACCGGGCCGCGCACGCTGACCTGGGCGATCAGCCCGCCCGACCTGGACACGGCGATCACGACGGCCCGCGCGCGGGGTTACGACCCCGGGCCCGTCCGTCCGATGAGCCGCCGCACCCCCGACGGCACCGAGCTGCGCTGGCGGCTGACCGACGGCGACAGCGGGCACCCTTCCGGTCTGGTGCCGTTCCTGATCGACTGGGGCGACTCCCCCCACCCGACGGCCTCGGACCTGCCGGTCACCCCGCTCCTGGAGATGACCGCGACGGCACCCGACCCGGAGCAGCTGAGCGGAGCCCTGTCGGCCCTGAACACCGGCCTGCCCCTCACCCCGGGCCCGCCGGCCCTCTCCTTCACCGTGGACACGCCGAACGGACCGGTCACCTTCGGCTGAGGCAGGAGGGAGTGAGTGGCCGATTCGTTCAAGACCGGCCCGCCGCCGCCCTCCTACGGTGGCTCCATGACTGCACCGCGATTCGCCGTGATCGGCGTGGTGGCCTCCGATCTGGCCGCCTCGCTCGCCTTCTACCGCCGCCTCGGGCTGGTCTTCCCCGACGGCGCCGAGGAACAGCCGCATGTCGAGGCCGAGCTGCCCGGCGGGCTGGTGCTCGCGCTGGACACCGAGGAGACCATCCGCTCCTTCCACCCCGGCTGGCGGGTGCCCGCGGGCGGCGGGCGCGTCGGGCTCGCCTTCCGCTGCGGCTCGCCCGCCGAGGTCGACGCCCTGTACGAGGATCTCGTGGGCGCCGGGTACCACGGGGAGCTGAAGCCGTGGGACGCCTTCTGGGGGCAGCGGTACGCCACCGTGCACGACCCGGACGGCAACGGCGTCGACCTGTTCGCCCCGCTACCCGCCGCCGAGTAGCTCCCCGAGCGGCACACCGGCCAGCTCCCGTACGTCACGGGCGAGATGGGGCTGGTCCGCATAACCCGCGCGGATCGCCGTCTCGGCGTACGGCAGGCCGGCGCGGGCCAGCGCCAGCGCGCGTCGCAGACGCAGGATGCGGGCGAGGGTCTTGGGGCCGTAGCCGAACGCGTGCAGGCTGCGGCGGTGCAGGGTGCGGGCGGCGATACCGAGTTCGGCGGCCGCCCCGGACACCGGGCAGCCCTGGTCCAGGCGCTCCACCAGCCGGTACAGCAGCGGGTCGGGGGCGGCCACCCGCGCTGCCGTGTCCAGGGCGATGTCCTCCAGCGCCGTCGCCGGGTCGGCCGCCGCCTCGATCCGGCCGCACAGCCGGCGGACCCGGGCGGCGGGCCACAGGTCGGCCAACTCCACGCGCAGATCGCGCAGTTCGTACGCGGGTACGCCGAGCAGGGCGGGCGCGGTGCCGGGGAAGAAGCGGATGCCCGCCCAGGAACGCTCCGGGCCCTCGGGGGCGTAGGAGCGGGTGTCGGGGCCCGCGACCAGCAGCCGGCCCTCGCTCCACAGCAGGTCCATGCAGCCGTCGGGCAACACGGCCCGGCCACCGGCCCCGGTCGGGGTGTTCGTCCACACGACGGCACCGGTCAGCCGGGACGCCCGCTCCGCGTACACGAGGCTCAGCCTACGTCGCGCCGGCGGCATCGGGGGGCGCTGGGGCGGAGGCCGGAGGCACGTGTGGAGGTGCCCCCGCGGTCGGCGTGTCCGGTGTCAGCGGTGGCCGCTGCCGTCAGGTCGAGCGGGGGCTCCTGCAGCAGGCGCGGCGCGCGCCCGACGACGGGTACCAGGCGGGCGCCGCCGCCTCAGGCGGAGAAGGAGGCGGCCGTAGATCTCGCCGCGCATCCGGCAGGTGCCGATCAGCATCACCGTGGCGGCCTCGGGTTCCGCTCACTGGCCCTGCGGGGGCGCCTTACCCCCCTCTCCCTTGTGCATGGGGTCCCCGTTGCCGTTGTGGGCGTGGGGGTGGTGGTGCGGGTGCTTGGCGTGGGTGCGGAGGCGGGCCGTGACGTCCTCCGGGGGCAGGAAGCGGGACCAGCGCTCGGGGAACTCGGACGGCATGTCCGGGTCGTCGGGGTCGGTGTCGCGGGCCGTTGCCGCCCAGGCGACGTATTCCGCGACCTGCGCCTCACGCAGCCGCTCGTTCGCCTCGCGGGCGGCGGCCGTGGCGGCGGCGGGCCAGACCCGGTCGATGGCCGCGTTCACGGCCGCGCCGACGAGGACGGCGAAGGCCGACACGCCGATCCACAGCAGTACGGCCACGGAGGCGGCGAGGGAGCCGTAGATCGTGGCGCCCTCGATCGTGTGCACCAGGTAGATCCGCAGGAGGAAGCTGCCCAGGACCCACATGCCCAGGGCGACCAGGGCGCCGGGGACGTCCTCGATCCACGGGGAGCGGACCGGCACGGACACGTGGTACAGGGTCGTCAGGAAGGCGATGGACAGGACCATGACGACCGGCCAGTACAGGACCTGCACCAATGTCTCCGACCAGGGCACCACCCGTACCACCGCGTCCGGCCCCGCCACCATCAGCGGCAGCGCCACCGAGCCGATCAGCAGTGCCACGATGAAGAGAACGAACGACATCATCCGGGTCTTCACGATGCCCCGGACGCCGTCGAGGCCGTACATGACGGTAATGGTGTCGATGAAGACGTTCACCGCGCGCGACCCGGACCACAGGGCGAAGACGAATCCGAGGGAGATGACGTCCGGCCGGCCCCGCATCACGTCGCGCAGGATCGGCTGGGTGATCTCCCGCACCCCCTTGTCGGACAGAACCGTCCGCGAGGCGTCGAGGATGTTGGTCTCGAGGCTCCTGATGGTGTGGGCGCCGGTCCAGGTGTCGACGTAGGCGAGCAGCCCGATGAGGCAGAGCAGCAGCGGCGGCACGGACAGCAGCGTGAAGAACGCCGCCTCGGCCGCCAGGCCGAGGATGCGGTACTCCATGCAGGAGTTGACGGTGTCCTTGAGCAGCAGCCAGGCGGTCCTGCGCTTGGAGACGTTCCGGTAGAGGGCTCTGGCCCGGTGGAGGCGACCGGCGGGCCGCGCGGGGGGTTCACTTGCTGGCTGCACGACCCAACGGTATCCGCAGCACCGGACCGACCTCACCTTCCGGGGCTGATGAGCGGGTCCGGCGCCCAGGTGCGCGCCGCTGTGCCACGCTGGAGGCCGGCACCCTCACCAGTCCGGGCAGGTTCGCGATCATGGCAGGCATCTCCACCCACACCGTGACGAACCAGCCGCCCCCGCTGGCCGGCTACGACCTCTTCACCGCCGACCGGGCCCTCGTGGAGGCCGTCGAGCGGTACACCTACCCGGGCGTGCTGGACGAGGTGCGCGCCGAGCTGTCCGTGCTGGGCCGCGCCTCGGGCTCGGCGCAGGTGCAGGAGTGGGGGGCGCGGGCGAACGAGAACCCGCCCCGGCTGCGCACCCACGACCGCTACGGCCACCGGATCGACGAGGTCGCCTTCGACCCGGCCTGGCACCGGCTGCTGGGCAAGGGGGTCGGGGCGGGGCTGACCGGCGCCTGGACGCGGCCCGCCGGGCATGTGCGCCGCGCGGCCGGGTTCCTGGTCTGGACCCAGGTCGAGGCCGGCAACTGCTGCCCGCTGTCGATGACCCACGCGGCCGTGCCCGCACTGCGGACCGACCCGGAGCTGGCCGCCGAGTGGGAGCCGCGGCTGACCTCCACGGTGTACGACCCCGAGCTGCGGCCCGCCGCACAGAAACCCGGCGCCCTCTTCGGCATGGCCATGACGGAGAAGCAGGGCGGCAGCGACGTACGGGCGAACACGACCGAGGCCCGCCCGCTCGCCGAGGCCGGGACGTACACGCTGACCGGGCACAAGTGGTTCTGCTCGGCGCCGATGTCCGACGGCTTCCTGGTGCTGGCCCAGGCCCCGGGAGGCCTGACCTGCTTCCTGGTCCCGCGGGTCCTCGCCGACGGCACCCGTAACGTGTTCCTGCTCCAGCGCCTGAAGGACAAGCTGGGCAACCGGTCCAACGCCTCCGCCGAGGTCGAGTTCGACGGGACCTGGGCGCGCCGGGTCGGCGAGGAGGGGCGCGGGGTGCCGGCCATCATCGGAATGGTCGCGGCGACCCGGCTGGACTGCGCGCTCGGCTCGGCGGGCCTGATGCGGCAGGCGGTGGCACAGGCCGTGCACCACTGCGCGTACCGGGAGGCGTTCGGCGGAAGGCTGATCGACAAGCCGCTGATGCGCAACGTGCTCGCCGACCTCGCGCTGGAGTCCGAGGCCGCGACCGCGCTCGCGCTGCGGCTGGCGGCCGCCTACGACGACGGCGGCGAGCGGGAGCGCGCGTTCCTGCGGCTCGCGGTGCCGGCCGCCAAGTACTGGATCACCAAGCGCTGTGCGCCCGTCGCGGTGGAGGCCGCGGAGTGCCTCGGCGGAAACGGTTACGTCGAGGAGTCCGGGCTGCCCCGGCTGGTACGGGAGTCGCCGCTCAACTCCGTCTGGGAGGGCGCCGGAAACGTCCAGGCACTGGACGTGCTCCGGGCGCTGCAACGGGAGCCGGGCGCGCTGGACGCCTGCCTGACCGAGATCGGCCGGGCGCACGGCGCGGACCACCGCCTGGACCGGGCGGTGAAGGACCTCTTCACCGAACTCGCCGACCTGGACGGCATCGAGGGCCGCGCCCGCCGCCTGGTCGAACGCCTCACCCTGGTCCTCCAGGGCTCCCTCCTGGTCCGCCACGCCCCGCCGGAGGTGGCCGACGCCTTCTGCGCCTCCCGCCTGGGCGGCGACCACGGAGCGAACTTCGGCACCCTGCCGAAGGGCCTGGATCTGCGAGCGCTTGTGGACCGAGCCCGACCGGCTTGACCAACCCTCGGGCGGGGTGGTGCTGCGCCGACACGGCACCACCCCGGGGCGTCAAGTCTCGGCCACTTCGAATAAGTTCACCAGGGTTGCAAGGGGTTGCAACTTGTCGGCCCACGTGTGCGGATTGTCTGCCTCCGCCCGGCCCGAAACGGCAGTATGTGTGGCACAGCCGGACCGGAAACCGCCGCCGGTACGGCTTGACAAGCATGTTCGACGCCCTTGTGCGGGCCCTTTCCGGGAGGACCCTGTGGTGAACCCGCCGATGAACGTGGCGCGCCTGGCCGCCGTGGACGCGGCGCAGGCGGCGCGGGTACTGAGTGAGGTGCGCGAGGCCACGCTCGCCGGTCACCGTGCGCGGATCGCGCCGCGGCCGGTGATCGAGCAGTCCTGGGGGCGCATGCTGCGCAGCGGCGTGGACCCCGACCACGACTTCAGATCGGGGCTGCTGCCGTCGGACGAGGTACGGCGCCGGCGTGAGGAGTCACCGCTGCGGCACGTCCTGCCGGTGCTGCGCGAGGGTCTGCTTTCGGTCGCCGACGTCGCCCAGCACATCATGGTCGTCGCGGACGCCGACGGCCGGGTGCTGTGGCGGGAGGGGGCCACGCACGTGCTGCGCAAGGCCGACGGTCTCGGTTTTGAACTCGGCGCGGACTGGCGGGAAGACGTCGTCGGCACCAACGGGGTGGGCACCCCGGCGGTCGTACGGCGGCCCGTGCAGGTCTTCGCCGGCGAGCACTTCGTCCGCTCGCACCTGTCGTGGACCTGTACGGGCGCGCCGATCACCGATCCCCGGGACGGCCGGCTGATCGGCGTGGTGGATGTCAGCGGCCCGCTGGAGACGATGCATCCGGCGACGCTGGCCTGGGTGGACGCGGTGGCGAAGCTGGCGGAGGCGCGCCTGCGGGAGCTGCATCTGGAGTCGCTGGAGCGGCTGCGGTCGGTGGCGGCGCCGGTGCTGGCCCGGCTGGACGGGCGGGCGCTGGTGGTGGACCGGGACGGCTGGTCGGCGGCGGTGTCCGGGATGCCGTACCTACGGCGCGTCGCGCTGCCCAAGTCGCTCTCGCCGGGCCTGCGGTGGCTGCCGTCGCTGGGGTCGTGCGCGGTGGAGCCACTGGCCGGGGGCTGGTTGCTGCGGGCCGTGGAGGAACCGGCGGGCACGGCCGCGCGGATCGTGCTGGATCTGACGCGGACCGGGCGCAGCACGCTGACGGTGACCGGTGCCGCGGGTTCCTGGTCGCGTGAACTCAGTCCCCGGCACGCGGAGTTGATCTTCCTACTCGCCGAGCACCGCTCCGGCCGGGGTGCGGCCGCGCTGGCCGGAGATCTGTTCGGGGATCCCTCACGCACGGTGACGGTACGAGCAGAGTTGTCGCGGATCCGGCGGTATCTCGGGGAAGTTCTGCAGCACCGGCCGTATCGTTTCCGCGAGGACGCCGAGCTCGAGGTGCTGCTTCCCGACGACCCCCGTGACCTGCTGCCTTCCTCCATGGCACCGGCGATCGCCCGCTGCCGGACGGCTCCCGAAGACACCGGGCCCCTCGCGCCCTGAGCGGTGACTTCGGCACAAGTGCGGGGTATTCGCCCTGCGCGGGCCGTTACTGCCGTAGCATCCCTTCAGGGCCTCCCCGGCTTCCCACGCGTCAACATGCGGACCAGCAGGCGCAGTTGGCCCACCCCGGGCCGGCTCGGTGGCGAAGGAGCCCTGGAAGAGGGGACGAGATGAAGCATCGCGGCAGACACCGGCGGCGCAGACGGGGTGCCGTGCTGCGCGCGGTCCTGGCCGGGACCGCGCTGGCGCTCACCGCGACCGCCACCCTGATCAGCGCGTCCCAGGCCAATGTCACCGACAGTCCCGGTGCGCTCAAGTCCCTCTCGTCCCCGGCGGACACCGCCCGGCTGCGGCTCCAGGAGCAGCTGGTCCCCGCGCGCACGCTGGACCGGCTGTCCGCGGCGATGGGCACCCCGGTCGGCGTGGACGACGTACTGGCGAGCGCCGACCGTGACATGAGCCAGGCCGCCGACTGCTCCTCGGCCGACCGCGCGTCCCTGCCCGTCGCCCCGTCCGCCGACCGCGCCTACTGCTGGGATCCGGCGGACGCCGGCGCCACGGACTGGCGGCCGGCGTCGGTGACCACCTCCGGGGACGCCGACGACGACGGCGTCTGGGGCACGCACCGGGTGGTCCTCGCCGGCTGGACCCACAGCGCCGCCACCGGCCGCGCCGCCGAGCGGGGGCTCGCCCGGGTCGCCTTCGTGAACGCCGACGACCCCGCCCGCCTCACCTACCGCTGGGTGCTGCTGGTGCTGCCGGTGCGGGGCGGCCAGGACTACCAGGGGCTGGCTTCCGGGATCTCCGGCATGGTCTGGTACCAGAACAAGCTGCTGGTCACCGCCAAGGCCGGCGGCGCCGACGCGCTCTATGTCTACGACCTCGACCGCATCCAGCGCACCACGGTCGACGGGCCCGCGATCGGGCGGGTGCCCGGCGGCTGGTCCGCGGACGGCTATCGGTACGTGATGCCCGCGGTCGGCTCCTACCGCTTCGCGGCCGGCCGCTGCTCCCCCACCGGCCCGCCCTGCCCCGGCGCCCTCGCCCTGGACCGGAGCACCGTGCCCGACAGCCTGGTGGCGGCGGAGTGGACCGCGCCCGGCGGCGGCCGTACGGCCCGGCTGTGGCGGTATGCGTTCAGTACGGACCCCGAGCACGGCGGACTGCTCGCCACGGACACCTGGGGACTCGCCCGGGCGGTGGAGGCGTACCGGACCCGGGCGGCCGGAATCCGGGGCGTGCTGTCGTACCGGCAGCCCGGTGCCGACCATCCGTCCTGGTATGTGGGACACCTGCCCGGTTCGCGGGACGGACACGGCGGGCTGTGGCAGCAGGACGTCACGGGCGCGAAGTCGGCCCACTGCGGCGCGGACGCCTCGCACCGCTGCTGGGCCGAGGAGTCGGGCTCCCTGTCGTACTGGCAGGAGACCGGCGAGGTGTGGTCGCTCTCCGACCGGATGCTGTTCTCACTGCCGCTGGCCGAGCTGGACCACTCGCTGGACTGAGCCGGTCCGGGGTCGCACCGGGGTGACCCGGTCGATCGACAGAGCGGGCGGCGGGATGATTCCCTGGCCCGCATGAGCAGCGTCCCTGTCACCACCTGGTACCTGGAGCAGACCTCCCCGGCCGACCTCCTGCCCACCGAGGCGCCCGAGGGCGACGTGCGGATCGTCCGCGCGGAGGTCCCCTCCCCCGAGTTCAGCCGCTTCCTGTACGCCTCGGTCGGCGGCGACATCCGCTGGACGGACCGGCTCGACTGGCCGTACACACGGTGGCAGGAGCATCTGGAGCGGCCCGGCGTGGAGACCTGGGTCGCCTACGACCGGGGCACTCCGGCCGGTTATGTCGAGCTGGATCCGCAGGACGAGGGCGCGGTGGAGATCGTCTACTTCGGGCTGGTCCCCGCCTTCCGTGGCCGGCGCATCGGCGGGCACCTGCTGTCGTACGGTACGGCGCGCGCCTGGGACCTGGCCGAGCGGTGCCCCGAGCGCACGCCGACGAAGCGGGTGTGGCTGCACACGTGCAGCATGGACGGCGAGTTCGCCATGGACAACTACCAGCGGCGCGGCTTCAAGCTGTTCGACACCAAGGTCGGGCTGGAGCCCGACGTTGCGGCCCCGGGGCCGTGGCCCGGCGCATACCCGGCCTGACCTGCCGGGACAAGCCCTCCGGCAGAGCATGTGAGCGACGACACCCTTGTTCCACATTTCGGGACAAGGATGTCCGCATGATGGATAAAGCTGGACTGTGTCCAGATCGCCGTGACACGCTTCCGCCATGTCTGGAACTGGAATTGCCTTGGTGAGTCGGCGGCACGTCGACCTCGGCCGCATGTCCAGCGCCATCTGTCCGGCGAGCTGAGCCCACCAGCACCGCCGCACCTCCCCGTACCTGATTCCTGCCGCGCAACGATGCGCACCCATGCCGGTATGCGCTTGTATGCACAGGTCAGAGCCGCTTTCCGCCTGTCCCGAAGGACGTAGAACCATGGCCGCCAGTCCACAGAACCCCGCCGCCTCCGCGCCCCGCCGCAAGGTGAGTCGTCACCGCGGTGAGGGTCAGTGGGCCGCGGGGCACTTCACCCCGCTCAACGGCAACGAGCAGTTCAAGAAGGATGACGACGGTCTCAATGTGCGGACACGCATTGAGACGGTCTACTCCAAGCGCGGTTTCGACTCGATCGACCCCAACGACCTGCGCGGGCGGATGCGCTGGTGGGGGCTGTACACCCAGCGCAAGCCCGGTATCGACGGCGGCAAGACCGCGGTCCTGGAGCCGGAGGAGCTGGACGACGAGTACTTCATGCTGCGCGTGCGCATCGACGGCGGTGCGTTGACCACACAGCAGCTGCGGGTGATCGGCGAGATCTCGCAGGAGTTCGCGCGCGGCACCGCGGACATCACCGACCGGCAGAACGTCCAGTACCACTGGATCCGGATCGAGGACGTGCCCGAGATCTGGGAGCGGCTGGAGGGCGTGGGCCTGTCCACCACCGAGGCCTGCGGTGACACGCCCCGCGTGATCCTCGGCTCCCCGGTCGCCGGTATCGCCGCGGACGAGATCATCGACGGCACCCCGGCCGTCGAGGAGATCCACCGCCGGATCGTCGGCAACCCGGCCTTCTCGAACCTGCCCCGCAAGTTCAAGTCCGCGGTCTCCGGCTCACCGCTGCTGGACGTGGCGCACGAGATCAACGACGTCGCGTTCGTCGGCGTGGTCCACCCCGAGCACGGCCCCGGCTTCGACCTGTGGGTCGGCGGCGGCCTGTCCACCAACCCGAAGATCGGTGTGCGGCTCGGCGCCTGGGTGCCGCTGGACGAGGTCCCGGACGTCTACGAGGGCGTCATCTCGATCTTCCGCGACTACGGCTACCGGCGCCTTCGTACGAGGGCTCGCCTGAAGTTCCTGGTCGCCGACTGGGGTGCGGAGAAGTTCCGGCAGGTGCTGGAGGACGAGTACCTGAAGCGCGAGCTGGTCGACGGTCCGGCGCCCGCGCAGCCCGTGGAGCGCTGGCGCGACCACGTCGGTGTGCACCGGCAGCAGGACGGGCGGTTCTACGTCGGGTTCGCGCCGCGCGTCGGCCGGGTCGACGGAACCCTGCTGGCCAAGATCGCCGACCTCGCCGAGGCGCACGGCTCGGGCCGGGTCCGCACCACCGTCGAGCAGAAGATGATCGTGCTGGACATCGAGGAGGCGCAGGTCGAGTCCCTGGTGGCCGGTCTTGAGGCCCTGGACCTGAGCGTCAATCCGTCGCCTTTCCGGCGCGGCACGATGGCCTGCACCGGCATCGAGTTCTGCAAGCTCGCCATCGTGGAGACGAAGGCGCGCGGCATCTCGCTGATCGACGAACTCGAGCGCCGCCTGCCGGAGTTCGACGAGCCGCTCACCATCAACATCAACGGCTGCCCGAACGCCTGCGCCCGTATCCAGGTCGCGGACATCGGTCTCAAGGGCCAGCTGGTCCTGAACGACCAGGGGGAGCAGGTCGAGGGCTTCCAGGTGCACCTCGGCGGCGCGCTCGGCCTGGAGGCGGGCTTCGGCCGCAAGGTGCGCGGTCTGAAGGTGACGTCGGACGAGCTGCCCGACTACATCGAGCGGGTGCTGAAGCGCTTCCAGGCCGAACGTGAGGACGGCGAGCGGTTCGCCACGTGGGCCGCCCGAGCCTCTGAGGAGGCCCTGTCGTGAGCGAGCGGGCCGCGCCTTTCTACTGCCCCTACTGCGGCGACGAGGACCTGCGTCCGCACGAGCAGAGTCACGGCGCCTGGGAATGCGCGGCGTGCAACCGCGCATTCCAGCTGAAGTTCCTCGGGCTGCTCGCCCGGGGGCTGCAGCGAGCCGACAACGGAGGGGACGAGCGAATATGACGACCGCTCAGGAAGAGCGTACGACCGAGGAGTTGAAGACGCTCGCCGAGCAGGCGGGCCGGGAGCTGGAGGACGCGTCCGCGCTGGAGATCCTCCAGTGGGCCGTCGACACCTTCGGCACCAGGTTCTGCGTCACCTCCTCCATGGAGGACGCCGTCGTCGCCCATCTCGCCTCGCGCGTGCTGAAGGGCGTCGACGTCGTCTTCCTCGACACCGGCTACCACTTCCCGGAGACCATCGGCACCCGCGACGCCGTCGCCGCTGTGATGGACGTCAACGTCATCACGCTCACGCCGAAGCAGACGGTCGCCGAGCAGGACGCGCAGTACGGCCCGAAGCTGCACGACCGCGACCCCGACCTGTGCTGCGCGCTGCGCAAGGTCAAGCCGCTGGAAGAGGGCCTGAAGGGCTACCAGGCGTGGGCGACCGGCCTGCGCCGCGACGAGTCCCCGACCCGGGCGAACACCCCGGTCGTCGGCTGGGACGAGAAGCGGCAGAAGGTCAAGGTGTCCCCGATCGCCCGCTGGACGCAGGACGACGTGGACGCCTACGTCGCCGAGCACGGTGTCCTGACCAACCCCTTGCTGATGGACGGCTACGCCTCCGTCGGCTGCGCCCCGTGCACCCGCCGGGTCCTCGAGGGCGAGGACGCGCGCGCCGGCCGCTGGGCGGGCCGCGCCAAGACCGAGTGCGGGCTGCACGGATGACGACGAACACAGCCGCTCACACGGCGGCCACAGCTCCGGCTGCCACCGCTGTGCCGGATGCGGACAACGCGACCCAGGAGAACCACGTGACGACCGGAGCCACCGTCTGGCTCACGGGTCTGCCGAGCGCCGGCAAGACCACCATCGCGTACGAGCTGGCCGGCCGGCTGCGTGCCGAGGGCCACCGCGTCGAGGTGCTCGACGGCGACGAGATCCGCGAGTTCATCTCGGCGGGCCTCGGCTTTTCCCGCGAGGACCGGCACACCAACGTGCAGCGCATCGGTTTCGTCGCCGAACTGCTCGCCCGTAACGGCGTCAAGGCGCTGGTGCCGGTGATCGCGCCGTACGCCGACAGCCGGGAGGCCGTGCGCGGGCGGCACACGGAGAACGGCACGCCGTACCTGGAGATCCATGTGGCGACCCCGGTCGAGGTGTGCAGCGTGCGCGATGTGAAGGGGCTGTACGCCAAGCAGGCCGCGGGCGAGCTGACGGGCCTGACGGGGGTCGACGACCCGTACGAGCAGCCCGAGACCCCGGATCTGCGGATCGAGTCGCAGAACCAGACCGTGCAGGAGTCGGCCGCGTCGGTGTACGCCCTGCTGAGCGAGAGGGGACTGGCATGACGACCGTGGCGAAGGTCGAGGACGGTACGGACAGTCCGTACGCGCTCTCCCACCTGGACTCCCTCGAGTCCGAGGCCGTGCACATCTTCCGCGAGGTGGCGGGCGAGTTCGAGAACCCGGTGATCCTGTTCTCCGGCGGCAAGGACTCCATCGTCATGCTGCACCTGGCGCTGAAGGCGTTCGCGCCGGCCGCGGTGCCGTTCTCGCTGCTCCATGTGGACACGGGACACAACTTCCCCGAGGTTCTTGAGTACCGGGACCGTGTGGTGGCCGCCCATGGGCTGCGCCTCCATGTGGCCTCCGTCCAGGACTACATCGACCGCGGTGTGCTCAAGGAACGTCCCGACGGCACCCGTAACCCGCTGCAGACGCTGCCGCTGACGGAGAAGATCCAGAGCGAGAGGTTCGACGCGGTCTTCGGCGGCGGCCGCCGGGACGAGGAGAAGGCCCGCGCCAAGGAGCGGGTGTTCTCGCTGCGCGACGAGTTCTCCCAGTGGGACCCGCGCCGGCAGCGCCCCGAGCTGTGGAACCTGTACAACGGCCGGCACGCGCCCGGCGAGCACGTCCGGGTCTTCCCGCTGTCCAACTGGACCGAGCTGGACGTGTGGCAGTACATCGAGCGGGAGAAGATCGAGCTGCCGCAGATCTACTTCGCGCACGAGCGCGAGGTGTTCCAGCGCTCCGGGATGTGGCTGACCGCCGGCGAGTGGGGCGGCCCGAAGGACGGCGAGAGTGTCGAGAAGCGGCTCGTGCGCTACCGGACCGTCGGCGACATGTCCTGCACGGGCGCCGTCGACTCCGACGCGACCACGCTGGACGCCGTGATCGCCGAGATCGCCGCCTCCCGGCTCACCGAGCGGGGCGCGACCCGCGCCGACGACAAGCTGTCCGAGGCCGCGATGGAAGACCGCAAGCGCGAGGGGTACTTCTAGCCATGAGCACGACCACGACCGAGGCACTCTCGGCCACCACCCTGCTGCGGTTCGCCACCGCCGGTTCCGTCGACGACGGCAAGTCCACGCTCGTCGGACGGCTGCTGCACGACTCCAAGTCGGTCCTCGCCGACCAGCTGGAGGCCGTGGAGCGGGCGTCCGCCAGCCGCGGCCAGGACGCCCCCGACCTCGCGCTGCTCACCGACGGCCTGCGCGCCGAGCGGGAGCAGGGCATCACGATCGACGTGGCCTACCGCTACTTCGCCACGCCCCGGCGCCGCTTCATCCTCGCCGACACGCCCGGCCATGTGCAGTACACCCGCAACATGGTGACGGGTGCCTCCACGGCCGAGCTGACCGTGATCCTGGTCGACGCCCGCAACGGCGTGGTCGAGCAGACCCGGCGGCACGCGGCCATCGCCGCCCTGCTGCGCGTCCCGCACGTGGTCCTCGCGGTCAACAAGATGGACCTCGTCGGCTACGAGGAGAAGGTGTTCGCCGCGATCGCCGAGGAGTTCACGGCGTACGCGACCGAGCTGGGCGTCCCCGAGGTCACCGCCATCCCGATCTCGGCGCTCGCCGGTGACAACGTGGTGGAGCCGTCCGCGAACATGGTCTGGTACGGCGGCCCGACCGTGCTGGAGCACCTGGAGACCGTGCCGGTCAGCCACGACCTGGCGCACTGCCACGCCCGGCTGCCCGTGCAGTACGTGATCCGGCCGCAGACCGCCGAGCACCCGGACTACCGGGGCTACGCGGGCCAGATCGCGGCCGGTACCTTCCGGGTCGGCGAGGGGGTCACGATCCTGCCGTCCGGCCGGACCACGAAGATCTCCGGCATCGACCTGCTGGGCGAGCCCGTCGGCGTGGCGTGGACGACGCAGTCGGTGACGATCCTGCTCGAGGACGACGTCGACGTCTCGCGCGGCGATCTGATCGTGCCGACGAAGGACGCTCCGCCCACCACCCAGGACGTGGAGGCGACCGTCTGCCATGTGGCCGACGAGCCGCTGCGGGTCGGGCACCGGGTGCTGCTCAAGCACGGCACCCGCACGGTCAAGGCCATCGTGAAGGACATCCCGTCCCGGCTGACGCTGGACGACCTGTCCCTGCACCCGCACCCGGGACAGCTCGCCGCCAACGACATCGGCCGGGTGAAGATCCGTACCGCCGAGCCGCTGCCGGTGGACTCCTACGCCGACTCGCGCCGCACCGGCTCCTTCATCCTGATCGACCCGTCCGACGGCACCACGCTCACCGCGGGCATGGTCGGCGAGTCGTTCGCGTCCCCGGAGCCGGTCAAGGACGAGGCCGACGACGACGGTTGGGACTTCTGACCATGAACTCCCCCGATTTCTACTCGACGTTCGCGAAGGAGGGCGGCCGCGTCGGAAGCGGCGCCCTCGGCAGCGGGCAGGGCGGAGTGGCCCGATGTGTGCGCTGACGTACGCGCACCGCTCGCGCGCCCTCACCCCCCACCGCCGTAGACGAAGACCTGCCGACCTCCCGGCCACGACCTGAAAGACCGTGACCGCCGGGCCACCGAGAGGAACACCTCCCGTGCCTGCCATCCGCTCCACGCTCGTCCGTCGCGGGATCGCCGCGATCGCCGCACTTCCGCTGCTCACTCTGGCCGCCTGCGGCTACGGCTCCGACGCCAAGAAGGACGACTCCGCCAAGATCGTCGCCGGGGCCCAGAAGATCGATGGGCTCGACTCGGTGAAGATCGGCTACTTCGGCAATCTGACGCACGCCACCGCGCTGGTCGCCAACCAGAAGGGCTTCTTCCAGAAGCAGCTGGGCGCCACCAAGGCCACGTACCAGGTCTTCAACGCGGGCCCGTCCGAGATCGAGGCCCTCAACTCCGGCTCCATCGACATCGGCTGGATCGGCCCCTCCCCCTCGATCAACGGCTACACCAAGTCCGACGGCAAGAGCCTCAGGATCATCGGCGGTTCGGCGTCCGGCGGGGTGAAGCTGGTCGTGAACCCGAAGAAGATCACGTCCCTCCAGGACGTCAAGGGCAAGAAGATCGCGACCCCGCAGCTGGGCAACACCCAGGACGTGGCGTTCCTCAACTGGATCGCCTCGCAGGGCTGGAAGGTCGACGCGCAGAGCGGCAAGGGCGATGTGTCGGTCGTCCGCACCGACAACAAGGTGACCCCGGACGCGTTCAAGTCCGGCTCCATCGACGGCGCGTGGGTGCCGGAGCCGACCGCCTCGAAGCTGGTCGCCGAGGGCGGCAAGGTGCTGCTGGACGAGGCGTCGCTGTGGCCGGACAAGAAGTTCGTGATCACGAACATCATCGTGCGGCAGGCCTTCCTGAAGGAGCACCCGAAGGCGGTCGAGGCGGTGCTGAAGGCCTCGGTCGAGACCAACAAGTGGATCAACGCCAACCCGGACCAGGCGAAGGCGGCGGCGAACAAGCAGCTCGAGGCGGACTCCGGCAAGGCGCTCTCGGCGAAGGTCCTCGACCCGGCGTGGAAGTCGATCCAGTTCACCGACGACCCGCTGGCCGCCACGCTGGACACCGAGGCGCAGCACGCGGTCAAGGCCGGTCTGCTGGACAAGCCGAAGCTCGACGGCATCTATGACCTCACCCTGCTGAACCAGATCCTCAAGGCCGCGGGCGAGCCCGCTGTCAGCGACGCCGGTCTCGGCGTCAAGTAACCCCCGTAGCCGATGAGTTCCCAGGAGGTGACGACCATGGCCACGACCTTCGCCAAGGCCGCCGAGTCCGTAGAGCACGCGGCGCGCATCGAGCACGTCTCGAAGTCATATCCGAACCCCGGCGGGCAGCAGCTCGTCCTGGACGACATCAGTCTCGATGTCGCGCCGGGCGAGTTCGTCACCCTCCTGGGGGCCTCGGGCTGCGGCAAGTCGACTCTGCTGAACCTGGTGGCGGGGCTCGACAAGCCCTCCGCCGGCAGCATCACGACCAACGGGCGGCCGGCCCTGATGTTCCAGGAGCACGCCCTGTTCCCGTGGCTGACCGCGGGCAAGAACATCGAACTCGCCCTGAAACTCCGGGGCGTCGCCAAGAACGAGCGGCGTGAGCGGGCCGAGCGGCTGCTCGAACTCGTCCGGCTGCAGGGCGCGTACGGCAAGCGGGTGCACGAGCTGTCCGGCGGTATGCGCCAGCGCGTGGCCATGGCCCGCGCGCTCGCCCAGGACAGCCAGCTGCTGCTGATGGACGAGCCGTTCGCCGCGCTGGACGCGATCACCCGTGACCTGCTGCACGACGAACTGACCCGGATCTGGGCGGAGACGGGCCTGTCGGTGCTGTTCGTCACGCACAACGTGCGCGAGGCGGTGCGGCTCGCCCAGCGGGTCGTACTGCTGTCGTCCCGGCCGGGCCGGATCGCGCGCGAGTGGCACGTGGACATCCCGCAGCCGCGGCGCATCGAGGACGCGCCGGTCGCCGAACTGTCCCTCGAGATCACCGAAGTACTGCGTGGGGAGATCCGCCGCCATGGCCAGCACTGAGACGAAGACCGCCACGGACGCGGGAAGCGTCGAGGCGGGCCTGGACGCCCTGGAGACCGCCGTCACCGCCCGGACCTCGTTCCGGCAGACCTTCACCGGCAAGATCCTGCCCCCGCTGGTCGCCACGGTCGTGGTGCTGGCGGTGTGGCAGGCGCTGATCTCCTTCAAGATCGTCACCGATCCGACGAAGCTGCCGTCGCCTGCCGACGTGGCGGGCGAGTTCAAGCAGGCCTGGCTGCAGGGCACGCTGCTCGACTACATCTGGACGTCCGTCTCGCGCGGTCTGCTGGGCTTCCTGTTCGCGCTGGCCATCGGCACCCCGCTGGGGCTGCTGGTGGCCCGGGTGAAGTTCCTGCGCGCGGCCATCGGACCGGTGCTGTCCGGTCTGCAGTCGCTGCCGTCGGTGGCGTGGGTGCCGCCCGCGGTGATCTGGCTGGGCCTGAACAACTCGATGATGTACGCGGTGATCCTGCTCGGCGCGGTGCCGTCCATCGCCAACGGTCTGGTGTCCGGCATCGACCAGGTGCCGCCGCTGTTCCTGCGGGCGGGCCGCACGATGGGCGCGACCGGGCTGAAGGGCGCCTGGCACATCGTGCTGCCGGCCGCGCTGCCGGGCTATCTGGCCGGGCTGAAGCAGGGCTGGGCGTTCTCCTGGCGTTCGCTGATGGCCGCGGAGATCATCGCGTCCTCCCCCGACCTGGGCATCGGTCTGGGCGCGCTGCTGGAGAACGGCCGCAACGCCAGCTCCATGTCCATGGTGTTCGAGGCGATCTTCCTGATCCTGTTCGTCGGCATCGCGATCGACCTGCTGATCTTCAGCCCGCTGGAGCGGTGGGTGCTGCGCAGCCGCGGTCTGCTGGTGAAGGGCTGACCATGCGCGCCCCGGTCCTTCTCGTCATCGCCCACGGCAGCCGCGATCCGCGGCACGCGGCGACCGTGCACGCCCTCGTGGAGCGGGTACGGTCGCTGCGGCCGGGGCTGCGCGTGGAGACCGGGTTCCTGGACTTCAACGTCCCGTCGGTACATGGAGTGTTGGAGTCGCTGGCGGCGGAAGGCGTGCGGGACGTGGTCGCCCTGCCGCTGCTGCTGACGCGCGCGTTCCATGCCAAGGCCGACATCCCCGCCGTACTGCGGGACGCCCCGCCGCGGCTGCGGATCCGGCAGGCGGACGTGCTCGGCCCGTCGCCGCTGCTGCTGGACGCGCTGGAGCGGCGACTGTACGAGGCGGGGCTGACGCCCGCCGACAAGTCCTCGACCGGGGTCGTGCTGGCCTCGGCGGGGTCCTCCGACCCGGAGGCGATCGAGGGAATCGCCGATATCGCGCGGGAGTGGTGGCACACCGGTTGGTGCGCCGTGCGGCCTGCGTTCGCCTCCGCGTCCCTTCCGCGCACCGAGGACGCCGTGGCCGAGCTGCGCGCCCTCGGCTGTGAGCGGGTCGCCGTCGCGCCGTACGTCCTGGCCCCCGGCTTTCTGCCGGACCGCATCGCGCGGGGCGCGGCCGGGGCGGACGTACGGGCGGACGTGCTGGGTCCGGCGCCGGAGGTGGCGCGGGTGCTGCTGGAGCGCTACGACGCGGCCCGCCGGCCGGCGCTGGCGGCGCTGGGCGCCTGAGCGCACCGGCGGGCGGTGTCCGGGGTCCGGAGCCGCGTGGCGGCGCGGCTCCGGCCGGTCAGAGGTCGAACGCGTGAAAAAGGTGCTGGATGATGGTGAGGCTGGTGGTGCCGGCGCTCGCCACGACGGCGATCTCCTCCAGCGCGGTGCGGATCTTGCCCCGGTTGGGCGGCAGGCCGTCCTCGGCGGACAGGGCCAGCTCACGCTGGATGGACTCGCCGTACCGGACGAGCCCGGGGTACTCGGCGTGCAGCGCCTCGGTGAGGCGGTCCGCCGCGGCCATGAGGGTCTCCAGGTCGGGTGGGCCGTCGCTGAGGCCCATGCGACCGTGGTCGCCGAAGCCGTAGGTGCTCATGTCTGTCCTCACATCTGCCCCGAAAGAGGCGTGGGGGGAGGGTGGTTGGGGTGCAGGGGCCGCTGACGTTACCGACCTCACGGCCGCGCGTGTGCGGTCGAACGGCGCCGTCGCGGGCGTCCGCCGGGCGGACGAGGCCCCGGGCGGTCACGATGGCGCGAAGTGGGCCGAAAATCTCCACCCATCCGGGTGATCGGCGTCCGTTGACCGGGCTGCACAGGGGAGGGCGCCGGAGGACGGTACGGGCGGGGGTCGGCGACACCGCCGGTGCCGCTCCGCCCGTGCTGTCCGTCCCGCTCATCCGTCCCTCTCCGGCCGTTCGCGCTGCGGCGCCGACCGTCCTGCCGCGGCCGTTCGCGCTCTGACCCTAGGGACAACCGGACGAATTTGTCGCGAGGTTCGGCGAGCGGTGCCATCGGGGGGCGAGGACGTGGTACAAGGCCACCGGGTCCGGCGCTCCCCTGTGACGTCGGACCCGGTGGCTCTTCGTTCTGCGCCGGGCCCGGCCCGTATGTCACAGGCGAGGCGAACTGCGGGCGCCTGTAGGGCGTTTATCGGCCAACCGGCCGCGGGTCAGTCGAAGCGAAGGGCGCCGGTGCGGGTGCGCTTGAGTTCGAACAGGTCGGGGTGGCGGGCCAGCACCCGGAAGCTGTCGAAGAGTTCGGCCGCCTCGGCGCCGCGCGGCACGGCGCGCAGCACCGGCCCGAACCACACCGTGCCGTCGACGTGGAGGGTCGGCGTGCCGACGTAGGCGCCCGTCTCCGGCTCGGTCCCGGCCTCGTGGCTGCGGCGTACGGCGTCGTCGTACGACGGGTCGTGGGCGGCGGCCGCGAGGCCGGCGGGGAGGCCGAGCTCGGCCAGGGACGCGGCGATCACCTCGTCGAAGTCCTTGATCCCGTGCTCGTGGATACGGGTGCCGAAAGCGGTGTAGAGGTCGCGCAGCACCTCCTCGCCGTGCTTCTCGGCCGCGGCCACGGCGACCCGCACGGGGCCGATCGAACGGTCCACCAGGTCCCGGTACCAGTCCGGGAGCTCGTTGCCGATGTTGTGCAGATACAGGCTCATGGGCCGGAACCGGAGGTCGAGCGGGCGCTGCCGCTCGACCTCCAGCATCCAGCGGGAGGTGATCCAGGCGAAGGGGCAGGCCGGGTCGAAGAAGAAGTCGACCCGGGTACGGGCGGACTCGGTGCCGGTGGTGGTAACCATGTCGGTAGCGGTGTCGCTGTGTGTCATGGCACTGACGCTAGTCGGTCAATGGTGTGCAATCCCGGCCCATTTGCCTCTTGTTTTCTTGGTCCAATTGGCTTGATCCGATCCCTGCTCGCCTTCAGGCCCGCGCCGCCTCGTCGGCCCTGCGCACCAGCTCCTCGACCGGCAGGGACCCGGCGGCCCGCTGCTCGCGTGCGAACCGGTTGGCGAGTCGCTGGAGCATTTCGTTCAGCGGGGTCGGCACGCCGTGCAGCCGGCCGAGCAGGACGATCTCGCCGTTGAGGTAGTCGGCCTCGATGGTGCCGGTGCCCCGGGCGAGGGACTGCCAGGAGGAGCCGCCGCCGCGCGGGGTGCCGTCCAGAGGCACCAGGGTCACCTTGTCGCCGCGGGCCGCGCGCTGCTCCGCGTCGCTCGTGCACGCGATCCCGGCGGCGTCCAGCACGGCCTTGCCCTCGGCGCGCACGCGCGTGAACAGCGCCTGGGCGGCCTCGGTGTCGCGGGTTCCGGTCAGCGCCTCGATGGCGTTGCTCAGGTTGGCGAGCAGCTTGGCGTACTGCCAGCGGGCCACGTCCTCGACGACCGGCGCCTCGAAGCGGGCGTCCGCCAGGTCGGCGGCGATCCGGCGAGCGGTGTCGTCGGTGCCGTGCGGCAGCCGGCCGAGGTGCAGAATGCCGGTGAGCGGGGTGCCGGCGGCGGAGACGACGCCGGGTTCCACGAAGGTCGAGGGCAGCCAGACGCAGACGCCGTACACGTGCCGGAAACGGCGCAGCGCCAGCCGGCCGCCCTCCACACCGTTCTGCAGACACACGAGCGGCAGCCGCTCGCCCGCCGTACCGCCGCCCGCGACCGGTGCCCCGGCCCAGGTGTCCAGCGCGGCGACGGTGTCCTGGGTCTTCACGCCGAGGACGAGGACGTCGTCGGCGCGCAGCTCACCGAGCGGGCCGGGCCCGTCGACGGCGGGCAACCGGTACGTCGACTCCCCTTCCGGAACCCGCAGTCGGAGTCCGTGTGCGTCGAGTTCCGTCAGGTGCTTGCCGCGTGCCACGAGGACGACCTCGCGCCCGGCCTGGGCGAGCCGACCGCCGACGGTCCCGCCGACCGCTCCCGCCCCGATGATGATGTAGCGCATGAGGCGAGCCTCGCACACGGCACGTGCCCGGTATCGGCGGGCTTCCGTTCACTCGTCCTGAGCCGTCAACTCCACCAGTTTGACCACGGTGTTCCAGTTCCGGCTGGTGGCGATCAGTCCCTTGGTCGGGCGGGTACGGCCCAGCGCCTCGGCGAGCTTGGAGCGGCCGAGACCGTCGGGGGCGTAGAGGTAGAGGCAGCGGTCGCCGAGCCGGAACTCCTCGGGAAGATGGGCGGTTTGGTCGATGTCCGCGTAGCGGTCCGGGGCGACGGGCCCCGAGTAGTACGTGACGTGCAGTTGCCTGGCCGCCAACTCGGCTGCCGGGAAGGGGCAGTTCTCGGCCACGGCCTTGAGATAGGCGTGGGCGCGCACGAGCACGTCGACCGGGAAGCCGAAGCGTTCCTCGATCGCCCGGCTCAACTCCGCGGCCAGCGAGGCCTCCTCACCGCGGGTGCTGGTGAAGACGGCCTGGCCGCTCTGCAGATAGGTCCGTACGCCGGTGTGGCCGAGGCCGGTCAGAAGCGAGCGAAGGTCGGCCATGGGCAGCTTCCTGGCGCCGCCGACGTTGATTCCGCGCAACAGCGCCGCGTAGGTCGTCATCCGGTCAGCGTAGAGGGGCCGTCGTGCCCCGTGGGGGTGGGCACGACGGCCGGGCCCGCGCGAGGCGGGCTGCGCGAAACTCTCGCTGATCAGCGGGGGTCGGAGCAACCTCTCCACGCAGCTGTGACTTGTTCAACAAGCTTTCGTCATCACAAACCGGAGCGCTGGCGGCGGAACGGACATCCCTTGTCCCGGGCCCTGTCTGCCGTATGGCCGGTTCCGACCCCGAGACGCGTCCCCGAGATGCCCGGATAGATGTAAGGGGCCGTCGTCCTTCCCAGTGCGGAGAGGCCACTCGCGCAGTTCACCGACCAGCACGACGAGACGCCTTTAACCGGCCCATACGGTCGTTGTGGAGCAGGCAAGACGTGGCGGCAGGGGGCCGTCACCGCACACGAGGGGGCAGACCCGTCATGGGGAACACACAGGTGCGGGTGCGGGGGCTGGCCGCCCGCGCGGGCGGCTGGAGCGCCCGGCACCGCTGGGCGGCCGTCGGCATATGGGTGCTGTTCGTCGTCCTGGCGCTGGGACTCGGCTCGGCGGCGGGCCGGGTCGACGTGGACGAGGGCAACCAGCTCAAGGGCGAGACGCACACCGCCGCGAAGATCATCGACGACGCGGGGATCAAGCAGCCCGCAGGCGAGACCGTCCTGATCCAGTCGAAGGACGGTGCCGGGACGGCGACCGGAAGCGAGTTCCGGGCCGCCGTCGCCGACGTGGTGAAGGCCGTCGAGGGCACCGGGAAGGTCACCGGCGTGACCTCGCCGTACACCACGCACACGATCTCCCGGGACGGGCGCAGCGCGCTGGTCCAGTTCGACGTGCGGGGCGACGCCAAGACGGCCGTCGACCGGATCGAGCCGGTGCTGAACGCCGTCGCCGGGGTGCAGAAGCAGCACAGTGGCCTGCGGATCGAGGAGATCGGCGGCGCCAGCATGCAGAAGCAGTACAAGGACGCCTTCGGCGACGACTTCAAGCAGGCCGAGTACTCGGCGGTGCCGGTGGCGCTCGGCATCCTGCTGATCGCGTTCGGCGCGCTGGTGGCCGCACTGCTGCCGGTGGCCCTCGCGATCACCGCGATCATGGCGACGATGGGTCTGATGGGCGTCGTCAGCCATCTGCAGCCGATGAGTGACACGGCCAACTCCGTGATGCTGCTGGTCGGTATGGCCGTCGGCGTCGACTACTGCCTGTTCTACCTGCGCCGTGAGCGCGAGGAGCGGACCGCCGGGCGGGATCCTGGTGCCGCGCTCAGGATCGCCGCCGCCACCAGCGGCCGGGCGATCATCGTCTCCGGTGTCACGGTGTGCGTGGCGATGGCGGGCATGCTGTTCACCGGGCTCCCCGAGTTCGAGGCGATGGGTCTGGCCTCGCTGATGGTGGTGGCGGTCGCCATGGTCGGCTCGGTGACCGTGCTGCCCGCGCTGCTGTCGCTGCTCGGCGAGCGGGTCGAGAAGGGCCGTATCCCGTTCCTGAGGCGTCGCCGGAAGAGCACTTCGGAGAGCCGGTTCTGGACGGCGGTGCTGCGGGTCGTCCTGGCCAGGCCGCTGGTCTCCGTCGCCGTGGCGGCCGGCGTGCTGCTGGCGATCGCCGCGCCCGCGCTCGGCATGAAGACCCAACAGCTCACCCTGGACCAGGAGTTCGGCAAGTCGCTGTCGATCGTGCAGACCTACGACCGGGTCAACGACGCCTTCCCCGGCGGCAGCGAACCGGCCCAGGTCGTCGTCAGGGCCAAGGACATCAACGCCCCCGACGTACGGCAGGCGCTGGCGGACTTCAAGCAGCGGGCGATCTCCTCGGGCGCCTCGCGCGGCCCGGTCGACATCCGGCTGCACGACGCGCAGAACGTCGCCGTCGTCTCCGTACCGCTGGTCGGCGGCTCCGACATGGACCAGGCGGTCAAGAGCCTGGAGAAGCTGCGCGACGAGGTGCGGCCCGCCACGCTCGGCAAGGTGGCCGGGGTGCAGGCGCCGATCACCGGACAGGTCGCCGGCAACCACGACTTCAACGACCAGCTGCTCGGCTCCGTCGTCCCGGTCTTCGTCTTCGTGGTGGTCTTCGCCTTCCTGCTGATGCTGCTGTCGTTCCGCTCGCTGACCGTCGCGATCACGTCGATCGTGCTCAACCTGCTGTCGGTGGGCGCGGCTTACGGCATCCTCGTCGCCGTCTTCCAGCACGGCTGGGGTGCCTCGCTGGTGGGCGCGGAGGGGGTCGGCGCGATCGTGACCTGGCTGCCGCTGTTCCTCTTCGTGATCCTGTTCGGGCTGTCGATGGACTACCACGTGTTCGTCGTCTCCCGGATCCGCGAGGCCCGCTCGCGCGGCCTTGAGACACGGGAGGCGATCCGGCACGGCGTGGTCACCACGGCGGGTGTCGTCACCAGCGCCGCGGTCATCATGGTCGCCGTGTTCGCGATCTTCGGCAC
Organism: Streptomyces sp. NPDC020192; assembly: GCF_044388685.1. NCBI lineage: Bacteria > Bacillati > Actinomycetota > Actinomycetes > Kitasatosporales > Streptomycetaceae > Streptomyces > Streptomyces sp. NPDC020192. The sequence goes on from NZ_JBIRXG010000027.1 coordinate 25,507, forward strand.
GCTGTCGATGCAGTCCATGAAGCAGATGGGTGTCGGCCTGGCCGCGGCGGTCCTCATCGACGCGACGGTGATCCGCGGGGTGCTGCTGCCGGCCGTGATGGCCCTGCTCGGCGAGCGCAACTGGTACCTGCCGAAGTGGCTGCACCGGCTGCCCGACCTCACGCACGACGAGTCACCGGAGCCGGCCGCCGCGCGGGACGCGCGGGACGAGGGGGAGCGGCTCACCGTCTGAGTCCGCCGCGCTGACGAGGGCCCGTCGACTCCGGGGACGTCGACGGGCCCTCGCCGGGTGGGTGGGCGTGTGGAGGCGGTTCCCGTCCCGCGGAAAGGCGGCACCCACACAAGCGGGCAGGCGAAACCCGGGCCTACTCCACCGCCCGCCCTGCCAGTTCGGCCTCGATCAGGTCCGCCGCCCGCCGGGTGCCGCCCTCCTCGGCCATCTCCGCCTGGATCGTCTTCAGGCGGCCGGTCACCTCCGGGTCGTTCACCAGGGCGAGGGCGGTCTCGCGGAGGCGGTCGGCGGTGGCCTGTTCGGTGTCGAGTCGCCGGGCGACGCCCAGGGACGTGAGCATGTCGGCGTTGGCGAACTGGTCGACGGCCTGCGGTACGGCGATCATCGGCGTGGCGGTGGCCAGCCCCTCCTGGCTGCCGCCGGCACCCGCGTGGGTGACGAACAGGTCGGCCTGCCGGAGGATCGCCAACTGCGGTACCCAGCCCGCCACTTCGACGTTGGCCGGCACGTCGCCCAGCTCGGCGGCGGACACATGGCGGCCGACCTGGAGGACCAGGTGCCAGCCGGGCAGGTCCCCGAAGGCGCGGACGCACTCGCGGTAGAAGGCGGGCTGCTTGGTGAAGGCCGAGCCCAGGGACACCAGCACGACCTTGTCGGCACCGGCCGGCCGCTGCCAGTCGCCCTGCTCGGCACGGTCCCCCTGACAGGCGCCGACGAAGGTGTGGACGCGTTCGTCGACCCGGTCGGCGTGTGGCTGGAGGGCCTTCGGGATGAGGACGATCGAGCGGGTCGGGCGGCCGGCGAACGGGTCCGGGTGCTGAGTGATCCCGTTCTCCCTGAGCCAGGCCTCGAACCGGGCGTAGTACGCCTGCCCGCGCGCGGTCTTCCTCGGTTCGGCCCACATCGGCTCGGCGACCTCCTCCTCGTACCCCTCCCAGGCGACGAGGTTCGGTGAGAGAGAGACCGCCGGGACGCCCCAGCGGTGGGCGAGGACACGGGCCGGATAGGAGGCGATGTCGTGCAGCACGAGGTCGGGCTCGTCGCCGTCGTAGGCCTCGATGAGCTGCGGGAGCGCCTGGATCGCGTCCGTGAGGAAGGGCTCCACGTTGTCCAGCAGCGTGGCGCCCCAGGCCTCCGGGTCGGCGTCCGGTCCGGGCAGCGTGGAGGTGTACGGCACCGGCCGTGCCCCGGTGGCGGCCACCTTCTCGGCGAACGCCGGCGGGATGGCGTACGTGACCCGGTGACCCCGGGCGACGAGTTCACGGATCACCTCCAGGCTGGGGTTCACATGGCCGTGCGCGGCGATGGAGAACATGGCGATGTGGGCTGGGCTGGTCACGGGACGGGTCATGCACCCCAGGCTAGGCGAGACGATACGTCTCGTCCAAGCTGTTTTTTTCGTGCGCCGTGCGAATGCGAGACTGGCCGGGAAGATCCGACCGCACGGAGGCGCGATGGACGAGGCACGGGCACGGGACGTACTGACCGCGGCGAAGGTGCTGCCGGGATCGGCCGGGGACGCGCGGCTGCTCGCCCTCGGTGAGAACGCCGTGTTCGCCGCCGGGAACCTGGTGGTGAAGGTGGGCCGTGACGCCGAGCTGCTGGAGCGGGCCCGGCGCGAGCTGGACATCGCCGGCTGGCTGGCCGAGGCGGGCGTGCCGGCGGTGCGGGCGGCCGAGCCGAAGCCGCGGCTGGTCGACGGGCACCCGGTGACGGTGTGGCACCGGCTGCCGGAGCCGGTACGGACCGCCGAGCCACGCGATCTGGCGGAGCTGCTGCGGATGGTGCACGCACTCCCCTCTCCCCCCTTCGCCTTGCCGCCCCGCGAGCTGCTGGGCGGTGTCGAGCGCTGGCTGCGCCTCGCGGGCGACGCGATCGACCCCGAGGACGCGGCCTACCTGCGCGCCCGCCGGGACGGCTTCGCGGCGGCCGCGGCCGCGCTGACACCCCATCTGCCCCCGGGCCCGATCCACGGCGACGCACTGCCCCGCAATGTGCACACAGGGCCGGACGGGCCGGTCCTGGTCGACCTGGAGACCTTCTCTGCCGACCTGCGCGAGCACGACCTGGTGGTCATGGCCCTCGCCCGCGACCGGTACGGGCTGCCCGCCGAGGCGTACGAGTCCTTCACCGAGGCGTACGGGTGGGACGTACGGGAGTGGGCCGGTTGCACGGTGCTGCGCGGCGCCCGCGAGACGGCCAGCTGCGCCTGGGTGGCCCAGCACGCGCCCGGCAACCCGAAGGCGCTGGCCGAGTTCCGGCGGCGGGTGTCGTCGCTGCGGGACGGGGACGAGACGGTGCGGTGGTATCCGTTCTGAGGGTTCCACGCACGACTGCCCGCAGCCGCGTGGGCAGTCAGGCGGACCCCGCCGCCGCCAACTCCCGCACGGGCCACACCCCGTCCACCACCGCCTCCGTATCCCCCTTGCGGCGCAGGAACGCCTGGAAGTCCGCCGCCCACTGCGCGTACCACTGGATCTGACGGCGGTGCAGCTCCGCCGGGCTCAGGGACGCGATCTTCGGGTGGCGGTCGGCTATCGCGCCGGCCAGGCGGGCCGCGGCGAGGGCGTCGGACGCGGCGTCGTGGGCCCGGTCGAGGACTATGCCGTACTCGACGCAGACCGCTTCCAGGTTCCGCTTGCCGCGGCGGTAGCGGTCGGCCCAGCGGTCGATGGTGTAGGGGTCGATGACCGGAGCCGGGTCGGCGCCGGACAGGCGGTCGGACAGGGACGGCAGGCCGTGCCGGCGCAGCTCGGCGGAGAGCAGGGTGAGGTCGAAGGCCGCGTTGTAGGCGACGACCGGGACGCCCGCCTTCCAGTACCCGGTGAGGGTCTCGGCGAGGGCGTCGGCCACCTGGTCGGCGGGCCGGCCCTCGGCCGCCGCGCGCGCGGTGCTGATGCCGTGCACCGCCACCGCGTCGGCCGGGATCTCCACGCCCGGGTCGGCCAGCCACTCCCGGCGTCCCACGGGCTCACCGGCCCTGACCTCGATCACCGCGCCGGTGACGATACGCGCCTCGTGCGGATCCGTGCCGGTCGTCTCCAGGTCGAAGCCGATCAGCAGCTCACGGTGCCAGCCCATGGCGGCCCCCCTTCTCGGTGGTGCTTTCCCCCAGTGGCCTCCACCCTCGCACGCGGCACTGACAATCCGAGGACGGCATTCCGCTTACGGTGGCGGACAGTTCAGGACACAGGGCGCGAATCCGCCCAGGCCAGCTCGAATTCCTCACGGTATGTCGGAAAGAGCCCGGCTTCACTGACGTCGTCCGACCTGACCAGCTTGCCGCCGTTGCGCAGCACCAGCACCGGCGACTCCATGCCCCGCGCGCCGCGCAGATAGGACTGCACCACGGCGATGCCGTCGGCGCCGTCGCCGTCCACCAGGTAGGCGGTGAAGCGCGGTGTCTCGTCGTACACCTGGATCTCGAAGGCGTCCGGGTCGCGCAGGCGGGAGCGCACCCGGCGCATGTGCAGGATGTTCATCTCGACCGAGCGGCCCAGTTCACCCCGTTTCATCCCCAGTTCGCGCTCGCGGCGTTTGACCGCGCTGGAGGCCGGGTTGAGGAAGAGCAGCCGTACCCGGCAGCCGGACTCGGCGAGGCGGATCAGACGGCGTCCGGAGAAGTTCTGCACCAGCAGATTCAGCCCGATACCGATGGCGTCGAGGCGACGGGCGCCGGCGAAGAGGTCCTCGGCCGGGAACTGGCGCATGAGCCGCACCCGGTCGGAGTGGACGGCGACCACGTCGGCGTACCGGTCGCCGACCAGGTCCTCCACCGCGTCGACGGGCAGCCGGCGCGCGGAGGGCACGTCCCCGCCCGCGCCGAGCGTCTCCAGCAGACGGGCCGAGGCCCGCTCGGCCTGGCCGAGGACCGCCGCGGACAGGGCCCGGTTGCGGGAGACGACGTTGCGGGTCACCTCCAGCTCGTCCAGTGCGAGTTCGAGGTCCCGGCGCTCGTCGAAGTACGGCTCGAAGCACGGCCAGTGCTGCACCATCAGCTCGCGCAGCTGCGGCAGCGTCAGAAAGCTGAGCACGTTGTCGTCGGCCGGGTCGAGCAGGTAGCCCTTGCGGCGGCTGACTTCCCGGACGGCGACCGCCCGCTGCACCCACTCCTGGCCGGCCGGCCCGGCGGCGGCGACCACCCAGTCGTCCCCGTGGACGGGTTCGTAGATGGGCCGCAGGACGGCGGCCACGACCGCGCGCAGCCGCTGTTCGACGAGATTCAGCCAGATGTAGGCCCGGCCGGCCCGCTGGGCGCGGGTGCGCACCTCGCGCCAGGCCTCGGCGTCCCAGTCCAGCTCCGGCCCGATGGACCCCGCGTCCATCGGCCGGGCGAGGGACACCGCGCCGGGCGGGACGTCTGCGGAGTTCCCCTCGTGACCCTCGTCACCAGGGGGCAGCTCCAGCCCTCCCGAGCCCACCCGTGCACCGCCTTCCGCCCCACGGGCCTTTCCCGTCTCAACGATCAAGGAAGGGTACTCCGGGAGCGGTCGGCGGTGCAGCCGGATGGACAGGTCGGTTGTCCAACTGTTTTCCTCAACTCGACCTGTGCCAACGGCAATTCCACGCCGCCGTGTCACGCGGAGTGAGCGGATTCATAGCGCCGGCGTCCCGCGACGCCCCGTCGGCGCGGCACAAGGGCTGGTAGGCGGCACCGGGACGGGTGCCGGCGAGCCCGCGGGCGCCCGGACGGTCACGGGAGGTTTCGTTACTTTCGGGAGACTCGAGTGGCGAGGCGGCCCCGGGCGGGCGGGCGACCTGTCACAGTCGTCTCCATGCAGGTCTGGCCTGGAGAGGCGTATCCGCTCGGCGCCACCTATGACGGCGCCGGAACCAACTTCGCGGTCTTCACGGAGGCCGCGGACCGAGTAGAGCTGTGTCTGCTGCACGACGACGGCTCGGAGACGGCGGTGGAACTGCGCGAGAGCGACGCGTTCGTGCGGCACGCGTACGTGCCGGGCGTGATGCCGGGGCAGCGCTACGGGTTCCGGGTGCACGGCCCGTACGACCCCGCGCGCGGGCTGCGCTGCAACTCCGCGAAGCTGCTGCTCGACCCCTACGCGAAGGCGGTCAGCGGCTCGGTCCGCTGGGGCGAGGAGGTGTACGGCTACCACTTCGACGCCCCCGAACGGCGCAACGACCTGGACTCGGCGCCGCACACCATGACCTCGGTGGTGATCAACCCGTACTTCGACTGGGGCGACGACCGGCTGCCGCGCACCGAGTACCACCACACGGTCATCTACGAGGCCCACGTCAAGGGCCTGACCATGCGTCACCCCGGGCTGCCGGAGGAACTGCGCGGCACGTACGCGGCGCTCGCCCACCCGGCGATCCTCGAACACCTGACCAGGCTCGGGGTGACGGCCCTGGAGCTGATGCCCGTCCACCAGTTCGTCAACGACCACCGGCTGACCGACCTGGGCCTGAGCAACTACTGGGGCTACAACACCATCGGCTTCTTCGCCCCGCACAACTCGTACGCCTCCTGGGGCGACCGCGGCCAGCAGGTCCTGGAGTTCAAGTCGGCGGTCCGGGCGCTGCACGAGGCGGGGATCGAGGTCATCCTGGACGTCGTCTACAACCACACGGCCGAGGGCAACCATCTGGGCCCGACGCTGTCCTTCAAGGGCCTCGACAACCCGTCGTACTACCGCCTCGCGAACGACCCCCGCTACTACACGGACACGACGGGCACCGGGAACTCGCTGCTCATGCGGTCCCCGCACGTGCTCCAGCTGATCATGGACTCGCTGCGGTACTGGGTCACCGAGATGCACGTCGACGGGTTCCGCTTCGACCTCGCGGCGACGCTGGCCCGGCAGTTCCACGAGGTGGACCGGCTGTCGTCGTTCTTCGACCTGGTGCAGCAGGACCCGGTGGTCTCGCAGGTGAAGCTGATCGCCGAGCCGTGGGACGTGGGCGAGGGCGGCTACCAGGTGGGCAACTTCCCGCCCCTGTGGACCGAGTGGAACGGCAAGTACCGCGACACGGTACGGGACCTGTGGCGGGGCGAGCCGCGGGCGCTCGCGGAGTTCGCCTCCCGGCTGACCGGCTCCTCCGACCTGTACCAGGACGACGGCCGCCGCCCGCTCGCCTCCATCAACTTCGTCACCTGCCACGACGGTTTCACGCTGCACGACCTCGTCTCGTACGACGACAAGCACAACCAGGCCAACGGCGAGGACAACCGGGACGGCGAGAGCCACAACCGGTCGTGGAACTGCGGGGTCGAGGGCGCGACCGACGACCCGGGCGTGCTCGGGCTGCGCGCCCGGCAGATGCGGAACTTCGTCGCCACGCTGATGCTGTCCCAGGGCGTGCCGATGATCAGCCACGGCGACGAGTTCGCCCGCACCCAGCGGGGCAACAACAACGCCTACTGCCAGGACAACGAGCTGGCGTGGGTGCACTGGCCCGAGGACGGCGGCGAGCTGCTGGAGTTCACGCGCGCGATGGTGTGGCTGCGCCGGGACCACCCCGTGCTGCGGCGGCGGCGCTTCTTCCACGGGCGGCCGGTGGAGGGCACGCACGACGCGCTGTCCGACATCGCCTGGTTCACCCCGGAGGGAAACGAGATGACCCAGCGGGACTGGGACTCCGCGCGGGCGTCCGCGCTGACGGTGTTCCTCAACGGCAACGCCATCTCCGAGCCCGGCCCGCGCGGAGAGCGCGTCACCGACGACTCGTTCCTGCTGATGTTCAACGCCTCACCCGGTCCTCTGCAGTTCCTGGTGCCGGTCGATCACGGCCGGCAGTGGCAGATGGTGGTCGACACGGCCCGCCCGGAGGGGGTGCCGTCGGGGGGCGCGGCGAAGGTCGAGGCGGGCGACCGGCTCACCCTGCCGGACCGCAGCCTGACGGTGCTGCAGCGGCCTACCTAGCGTCGCAGAGGGTTGTGCGGGCCTCGTTCGCCGTTCAGGAGGTCGTACGGGCGCGCGGGTGCGGGGTGTGTCCGGCCCGTCCGGCGTGTGCCGTCGGACGGGCCGTCAGGGCGAGAGGGCCTGGCCGCCGACGCGCGCGTGCGGGGTCCCGTTCACGCGGGCGCGGGCCGGCGGGCCCACGAGCGGCACGGTGCCGCCCGCGAGGGTGCCGACGACCAGGGACGCCACCGCGAGCGGGTTGGCGAGCGAGAACGCGAGGACGACCCCACGCTGCCCGCGCCGGTCCGCGAGCCGCCCCACCACCGGCCCGCAGACCACCTGGCCGATCAGGTTTCCCCGTTGCCCCCCATCGCTCGGAGCCAGGCACGCGCGCGTGAGTGCGTGCGGGGACCGATGACACGAAACCGGGCGGTGTGGGTACGTAGGTTTTCATGACTCCTGTGCGACCCGGCCCACGGGTGCCCACGGCCACCTACCGGCTCCAGCTCCAGCCCGCCTTCCCGTTCGCGGCCGCCGCGGCGGCCGTACCGTACCTGGCCTCGCTCGGTGTCTCACACCTGCACCTGTCCCCCGTCCTCGAGGCCGTGCCCGGCTCCACGCACGGCTACGACGTGGTGGACCACGCGCGCGTGCGCGAGGAGCTGGGCGGCGAGGAGGGCCTGCGGGCGCTGGCGCGGACCGCGCGGGAGCACGGTCTGGGCCTGGTGGTGGACATCGTGCCGAACCACATGGCGATGGTGCCCCGGCACAACCACGCCCTGTGGGAGGTGCTGCGCGAAGGGCCCGGCTCGGCGTACGCGCGCTGGTTCGACATCGACTGGGAGGCGCACGGCGGGCGGGTGCTGCTGCCGCTGCTCGGCGGTCCCGTCGGCGTGGAACGCGAGCATCTCGTGGTCGACGGCGACGTACTGCGCTACCACGACCACGCCTTCCCGCTCCGCGCGGGCACCGAGCACCTGCCGCTGCCCGAGCTGCTGGACGCCCAGTGGTACCGCCCGGTCTGGTGGCGGCTTGCCCGCACCGAGCTGAACTACCGGCGCTTCTTCAGCATCTCGGAGCTGATCGGGGTGCGCGTGGAGGACCCGGAGGTTTTCGACGCCACCCACGGCAAGATCCTCCAGCTGCTGCGCGAGGGCGTGATCGACGGGCTGCGCGTCGACCATCCCGACGGGCTCGCCGACCCCGACGGCTATCTCGCGCGGCTGCACGAGGCGAGCGGCGGCCGCTGGACGGTGGTGGAGAAGATCCTCGCCGACGGCGAGCACCTGCCGTCGTCCTGGCCCGTCGCGGGCACCACGGGGTACGACGCCCTGCGCCAGGTCGACGGCCTGTTCACGGACCGTGCCGGGGCCGGTGAACTCCTCGCCGCGTACCGGCGGTTCGCGGCCCCGCAGACCGACCGGGGCGGCAACTGGGAGGCCACGGTGCGCCGGGCCGCCTACAAGGTGCTCACGCACGAGCTGGCCGCCGAGACCGACCGGCTCACCCGGGTGGCCGCCCGGCTGTGCGCGTCCTCGCCGGACCTCGCGCTGCGCGACCGGGCGCCCTGGGCGCTGCGCACGGCCGTGGTGGAACTGCTGGTCCGCATGCGGGTGTACCGGCCGTACGCGTCCACCGACGCGGGCGCCGTCGTCACCGAGGAGTCGGCGGCGGAGGCCCGGCACGCCTTCGTCGTGCCCGAGGAGGCGGGGGCGGTGGACGTCGTACGGCGGCTGCTGGTGGAAACGGGTGGGCCGGAGACGGGGGAACTGCGCGCGCGGTTCGCGCAGACCGCGTCGGCGCTGCGCGCCAAGTCGGTGGAGGACACGGCGTTCTACCGCTATGTGCCGCTGCTGTCGGCGACCGAGGTGGGCGGCGATCCGGGCCGGCCGGGGGTGTCCTCGGAGGAGTTCCACGCGTACTGCGCGCGCGTGCAGCGCGACTGGCCGCTCACCGGCACGGTCGTCTCCACGCACGACACCAAGCGCAGCGCCGACGTGCGCGCGGCCCTGGCCGTGCTGACCGAATGCCCCGCGCGGTGGGCCGAGTTGCTGGCCGAGGTGACGCTGCCGGAGGAGGGTGCGCCGGACGGGCAGCTGGCCTGGGCGGCCTGGCAGACGGTGTTCGGGCTGGGGCCCACCGACGAGGAGCACACCGGGGAGCGGGTCCAGGGGGCGCTGCTGAAGCATGTGCGCGAGGCGGGCCTGTACACCAGCTGGACGGAGCAGGAGCCGCCGTACGAGGAGGCGGTGGCCGCGTTCGTCGCCGCCGGGCCCTGCGGGCCGCCCGCCGAGCGCGTGGCCGCGTTCCGCAAGGCGCTCGAGCCGCACATCCGGGCCAACGTCCTCGGCACCGCGCTGGTCCATCTGACGATGCCGGGGGTGCCGGACGTGTACCAGGGCACGGAGAGCGAGTACCGGGCGCTGGTCGACCCGGACAACCGGCGCCCGGTGCCGTTCCCGCCCGAGGCCCCCGGCGAGAAGGACGCGGTGACGGCGGCGGCGCTGCGCCTGCGCGCCCGGCGCCCGGCCGCGTTCGGCGCGACGGCGACGTACACCCCGCTGCCCGCCGAGGGCCCCGCGGCCGCCCACTGCGCGGCCTTCGCCCGCTCGGGAGAGGTGGTCACGGCGGTCACCCGGCTGTCCCTGCGCCTCGCGGAGACAGGCGGCTGGCACGAGACCCGTCTGGTGCTGCCGCCCGGCCGGTGGGCGGATGTACTCACCCCGGGACGGGAGTTCACCGGCCACGCGCGCATGGCGGACCTTTTCGAGCGGCTTCCGGTGGCGTTGCTGGAGCGGGTGGGTGAGGGGTGAGGGTGCGCAGGAGGGCGGTGAAGGCCTCGGCGGCGCCGGTGGGGGGTACGCGCGCGTAGACGGCCAGGGGGCGTTTCCAGGGTGGGTCGGGGGTGAGGATCGCGCAGTCCTCGCCGACGGCCCCGCGCACGACGTCGGCCGACGCCACGCACACGCCGACCCCGGCGGCGGCCATGCGCACGGCCGTCGAGGAGTGCTCGGTCCATACGGCGGTCTCCGGCGTGAACCCGGCCTTCGCGCAGGCCCGGTCGAGGAAGCGCTCGCCGTGCACGACGGGTTCCAGCTCACAGCGGACCCAGGCGCGGTCGGCGAGTTCCGGCAGCGTCACCGTCGTACGTCCCGCGAGCCGGTCGTCGAAGGGCACCACCAGGACGAGTTCCTCCTCGCCGACCGGTACGACGGTGCCGTGCGGGCCGGCGGGGAGCGGGCCGAAGGCGAGGTCGACGGTGCCGCGCTCCACGGCCTCCTCCAGCGCCTCGGCGGTCGCGTACTCGTGCAGCCGCAGCAGGACCCGGGGGTGGGCCGCGCGCCAGCGGGCGAAGACGTCGGGCAGGACGCCGACGGCGAGCGAGTGCAGGGTGGCGACATGCAGTTCGCCACCCTCGGCGCCGGCGGTGGCCCGGGCGGCGCGGCGGGCCTGCGCGGCGCTGCGGACGGCGAGTTCGGCGTGCGGCAGGAAGGCCCGCCCCATGGGGGTCAGGCGCACGCCCCGGGGCATGCGCTCCAGCAGCGCGCCGCCCACCGACTTCTCGAGGGCCTTGATCTGGTGCGAGAGCGCGGGCTGGGTGACGTGCAGGGCGTCCGCCGCGCGCGTGAAGGACGCCTGGTGCACGACGGTCACGAAGTACTCCATCTGCCGCAGGCTCAACTCCCCCTCCTCCTGGTCAACCTCCCTGTCAACCCATGAAGATCCTGCATGACATCCACAACAACATTGCCTTGGACTCATGACAAGGGGTGGACGGAGGGTGGATGTCATGACCATCAACACACCGGATGTCATCGTCATCGGCGGCGGCACGGGCGGCTACAGCACCGCCCTGCGCGCCGCCGCCCTCGGTCTCGACGTCGTCCTCGTCGAACGCGACAAGGTCGGCGGAACCTGTCTGCACCGGGGCTGCATTCCGAGCAAGGCGATGCTGCACGCCGCCGAACTGGTCGACGGCATCGCCGAGGCGCGCGAGCGGTGGGGCGTGAAGGCCACGCTGGACTCGGTCGACTGGGCGGCGCTCGTGGCCACGCGGGACGACATCGTGGCGCGCAACCACAAGGGGGTCGAGGCGCATCTGGCGCACGCGGGCGTGCGGGTGGTGCGGGGCAGCGCCCGGCTGACCGGGGCGCGCACGGTGCGCGTGGAGGGTCTGCGTACGGATTCCGCGCCGGGCACTCCGGACGGATCTGCGCCGGGCGCGTACGACTTCACCGCGCGCCGTGGGATCGTCCTCGCGACCGGCTCGCGCCCGCGCACGCTTCCCGGGCTCGCGCCGGACGGGTGGCGCGTGGTGACCAGTGACGACGCGCTGTTCGCGCCCGGGCTGCCGGCGTCCGTGCTGGTGCTGGGCGGGGGCGCGATCGGGGTGGAGTACGCCTCCTTCCACCGGTCGATGGGCGCGGAGGTCACCCTGGTGGAGGCGGCGGAGCGGATCGTTCCGCTGGAGGACGCCGATGTGAGCCGGCATCTGACACGGGGTCTGAAGAAGCGCGGGATCGATGTGCAGGCGGGTGCGCGGCTGCTGGACGCGGAGGTGCTGGAGAACGGCGTACGCGCGCGTGTGCGCACCGCGCGGGGGGAGACGCGCGCGGTGGAGGCGGAGCGGCTGCTGGTGGCCGTCGGCCGGGCGCCGGTCACCGAGGGCCTGGGGCTGGAGGCGGCCGGGCTGACGACGGACGAGCGGGGGTTCGTCGTACCGGCGCGCTGGGACCGGCTGGAGACGGCCGTGCCGGGTGTCCACGTCGTCGGCGACCTGCTGCCGCCGCCTTCCCTGGGCCTTGCCCACGCCTCCTTCGCGGAGGGCCTGCTGGTCGCCGAGACCCTGGCCGGGCTGCCGTCGGCGCCGGTCGACTACGCGGCCGTACCCCGGGTGACGTACTCCTCGCCGCAGACCGCCTCGGTGGGCCTGAGCGAGGCCGGGGCACGCGCGCGTGGGCACGAGGTCGATGTCAACTCGATGCCGTTGACGGCCGTGGCCAAGGGGATGGTGCACGGGCAGGGCGGCCTGGTGAAGGTCGTCGCCGAGGCCGGTGGCGGACAGGTGCTGGGCGTGCACCTGGTCGGCCCGCACGTGTCGGAGATGGTCGCCGAGAGCCAGCTGATCGTCGGCTGGGACGCCGAACCCGTGGACGTGGCCCGGCATGTGCACGCCCATCCGACGCTGTCGGAGGCGGTGGGCGAGGTGTTCCTGACGCTCGCGGGACGCGGCCTGCACCAACAGTGAGCCCACGGCACACACCGCCCGGACCGCGTCCCGGGAACTGCGTCCGGGCGCCCCCGGGAGCCTCCCCCGCCGGATGCTTGACAGTTCACCCATCCCGTGCGGGACTGGGAGGGCGAAGCCGGGCGGACGAGTCGGGGGTGAGTCTCCTGCCGGAGCTGCGCTATCCCAGCGTTCCCGAACTGATCGCCTCCGCACAGGCGTTGGCCGCTCAGGAATCCGGGCTGTGCACGCTCCGACAGGTGGGTCTCTCGCGCGCGGGCAGACCCCTGCACCTGCTGTCGGTGGGGCACGCCCGGCGGGCGGTGCTGGTCGTGGCCGGCGCGCACGCCAACGAGCCGACGGGGGGCTCCACCCTGCGGGTGCTGGCCGAACGTGTCCTGGCCGAGCGGGAGTTGCGGGCGGGTACCTCCTGGCACTTCCTGCTCTGTGCGGATCCCGACGGCGCGAGTCTGCATGTGACCCCGGCGCCGCGCAGCCTGCTCGACTACCACCTCGGCTTCTACCGGCCGACGGGCGCGGAGCAGCCGGAGTGGTCGCCGTCGGTGCTGCCGCCGGACCGGCTGCCGCCCGAGACCCGGGCGCTGACCGGCGTGATCGACGAGCTGCGGCCCTACCTCCAGGTGACGTTGCACGGCACCGATCTGGGCGGCAGCTGGGTGCAGTTGACCAGGGACGTGCCGGGGCTCGCCGAACCGTTCGCCAAGTCGGCGGCGCAGTTGCACATCCCGGTGGAGACGGGCGCCTCGGACGCCGCCGGCTGGCCGGCCGCCGGCCCCGGGGTGCACGTCATGCCCGGCCCGGAGACGGGCGTCGCCTACCCGAGCATGCCGGACGACGCGCGGCACAGCACCTGGTACCACGCGCACCGGTACGGCGGTCTGACGGCCGTGGTGGAGGTGCCGATGTGGGCGAGCGACCTGGTGGACGACCGGGCGCCGCACCCGGCCCCGGCGGCGGCGATCCGGCGGCTGGCGCGGCGGCTGACGGGCGACGCGCGCGAGGTGGAGCGGATACTGGCCGAGGTGCTGCCCCGGTTGGACGGCGTGGACGGACCGCTGCTGCGGGCCGCGCGCTGGGTGCTGGAGCTGATCCCGGGCCTGGCCGAGGACTGGATCCACACCCCGCCGGCCGGCACGACGATGGCGTACGTCGGCAGTGTGGACGCCTTCGGGCGGCGGCTGCCGCTGCGCGCGGCGGCGATGCTGCTGCGGGTGCTGCGGGAGACGGACGACCGGGCGGCGCCGCGGCTGGAGCGGCTCGTCGCCGACTGGTGCGACGCGTTCGCGGCGCGTTTCCGGGCCCGCTGGGTGCCGTTGGAGCACCAGGTGGAGCACCAGTCCCGGACGGTGCTGGTGGCGGCGCAGCAGGCCCGCGAGCGGGCGATGTGAGACGTACTCACTCGTCGAGAGCGAACACCGCCCCGGTCCGCGCCCGCAGGATGCACGCGTTGGCGTAGGTCTGGCGGAAGTCGATCTGCCGTCCGTGCCACTGCCCGCGCGCGTGGGCGGTCACCGGGGCGAAGATCATCGGGCAGATGACGTTCTCGGCCGGGATGCGGCCGATGTCGCCGTCGGCGGCGGCGAGTTCGGCGCAGGCCTCGGCCGCATGGACGTGGCCGCGCGGCGGGTCGCACCGCAGCAGACTGCCGTACGTGCCGCCGGCCTCGGAGTCCCCCTTGGTGACCGTCAGATAGAGCCAGGTGCCGGGGAAGGGGTCGCGGGCGGCCGCGTGGGCCGGGCCGGCACCGAGGAGCCCGGCAGCCGCCAGCACCGCGCCGGCCGCCGCTGTCGCTCTCGAGAGGTACGTCATGCCCCCAGCATCGGCCCGCCGGCGCGCGTTCCCCAGCCCGGCTCACCCGGCTCACCCGAACGGGACGGCACGCGCGCGGGAAAGAGCGCCTGTTCGAACACGCCCGGCCCCTGCGCCGCCCGGGCTCGCGGTCTCAGCTCACCGCGAGCCGGAACCCCATCCGGCCGAAGGCGACCAGATCGCCCTCGCGGACCACGACCGCGCCGGTCACCCGGCGGCCGTTGACGGTGGTGCCGTTGGTGGAGCCGAGGTCCTTGAGGACCCACACGTTCCCCTGGCGGAACAGCTCGGCGTGCACGCGCGAGACGGTCTCGTGGTTCAGGCGCAGGCCGTTGGCGGGGTCGCGGCCTATGCGCAGCGGGTGGGTCTGCCCCGGGTGCGGCAGCAGCAGCTTGGGCAGCCGCTCGGCCTGCCAGGCGCGGCGCAGCCGTACGGTGAAGCCCGAAACGGCCTCGACGGTGCCGAAGACCGCGCGGGAGAGGCGGTTCTCGCGGGGCAGGTCGGCGACGAGGGCGGCCAGTTCGTCGGTGTGGCGGGCGGCGAGCGCCAGTTCCATGCGGCGCACGAACGTGTCGTGCGAGAGCCGGCCCTTGGCGACGCCGTCGCGCAGCACCTGAAGCGCCCTGTCGCGCTCCGCGTCGGACAGCCGCGCGGGGTACGTGGAGAACTCGAAGGACGACGTCACGCAGGTGATTGTCGGTCAGTGAACCCCGGGTGTCCAGAAAACCGGGAATCACCGGCCACGCGCGGATGGGTTCCGCGACACCCGCCGGGAAAGGACGTATTCGAGCGCGCATTGATCGTCCGGGCGGCACGATGGGGGCCGCGGGACATCATCACGGTGAGCAGACGAAGGGGAACCGTCCGTGCAGTTCGAGGTGTGGGCACCGCAGGCAGACCGAGTGACGCTCCAGTGCGAGGGCGCCACGCGCGCGTTGGCGCGCGATCCCGACCGCACGGGCTGGTGGACGGGGGAGGCGGAGGCGGGCGACGGCGCCCGGTACGGGTTCGCGCTGGACGACGGCCCCGTCCTGCCCGACCCGCGCTCGCGCCGCCAGCCGGACGGCCCGCACGGGCTGAGCGCGGTCGTGGACCACGGGCGGTACGCGTGGCGGGCCGACTGGCCGGGGCGCGGGCTGCCGGGCGCGGTGCTCTACGAGCTGCACGTGGGCACGTACACCCCCGAGGGCACCCTGGACGCGGCCGCCGCGCGGCTGGAGCACCTGGCGGAACTGGGCGTCACACACGTGGAGTTGATGCCGCTGTGTCCGTTCCCGGGGCGGCACGGGTGGGGGTACGAGGGGGTGTCGCTGTGGGCGGTGCACGAGCCGTACGGCGGGCCCGAGGCGCTGAAGCGGTTCGTGGACCGGGCGCACGAGCTGGGGCTCGGGGTCGTCCTGGACGTCGTACACAATCACCTGGGTCCGTCAGGCAACTATCTGCCTCAGTTCGGGCCGTACTTCACCGACACGCACCACACCCCGTGGGGTTCCGCCGTGAACCTGGACGCGCCCGGTTCGGACGAGGTGCGCGCGTTCCTGATCGGCAGCGCGCTGGCGTGGCTGCGGGACTACCGGCTCGACGGGCTGCGCCTGGATGCGGTGCACGCGCTGCACGACACGCGCGCGTACCCGTTCCTGGAGGAGCTGTCGGCGGCCGTGGACACGCTCGCCGGGGAGCTGGGGCGGCCGCTGTCGCTGATCGCCGAGTCCGATCTCAACGACCCGCGGTACATCACCCCGCGCGCGGAGCACGGCCTCGGGCTGCACGCGCAGTGGAACGACGACTTCCACCACGCCCTGCACACCGCGCTGACGGGTGAGGCGCAGGGCTACTACGCGGACTTCGCCGAGGCTCCCTTCGCCGCGCTCGCCAAGACGCTGACCGGCGGCTACTTCCACGACGGCACGTACTCGTCCTTCCGGGGCCGCCACCACGGCCGCCCGCTGGACCGCGCGCGCGTGGCCGGACCCCGCCTCCTCGGCTACAGCCAGACCCACGACCAGGTCGGCAACCGCGCCCAGGGCGACCGGCTCTCCGCCCTGCTCTCCCCCGGCCTGCTGGCCTGCGCGGCGACGCTCACGCTGACCTCGCCGTTCACGCCGATGCTGTTCATGGGCGAGGAGTGGGCGGCGGGCACGCCCTGGCAGTTCTTCACCGACCACACCGATCCGGAACTGGCCGAGGCGGTACGGCGGGGCAGGCGGCGGGAGTTCGCGGCCCACGGCTGGGCCGAGGAGGACGTACCGGACCCGCAGGACCCGGCGACACGGGACCGCTCCGTCCTCGACTGGTCGGAACCGCAACGCGAGCCCCACGCGCGCGTACTGGCCTGGTACCGGCGCCTGATCGCGCTGCGCCACGAGCAGCCGGACCTCACCGACCCCGACCTGGCCGACACGAAGGGGGCGTACGACGCGGAGTCCCACTGGCTCGCCTTCCGGCGCGGCGACGTACGGGTGGCGGTGAACCTCGGCAAGGAACCAGCGGCCATCCCCCTGGGCACCCGCCCTTCCCTGGTCCTCGCGGCCTGGAACCCCGTCGAGCCCCCGGGCCCGGACGGCCTGTTGACGGTACCCGGCGAGTCGTGCGTGGTGCTGTCGCAGCCCTGAGCCGGCACGGAGGCCGGGCCGGGTCACCCTGACCGCGGTGCCGGAAGCGAAGCGGGCCGGGGCGCGGAAGGGGCAGGGGCTTCGTCGGGCCGTCGTAGCTCCGGGGCTGAGGACAGACCGGCGCGCGGGGCTGGGCGTGGGCGAAGGCGCCGGAGCGCGACCTGAGGCCGGGGCACCGGAGCCGGTTTCGGGCCGGGACGGTGGGGCCGTTGCGGGATCGGGGCTCCGAGACCGTCCGGCGCCCTCGCCCGTCGGCAGGCGCCGCCGGCGGCCCTGGAGCGGCCCCGTCCGGCCATGGACCGGCACCCGCAGTAGGCCCGCCCGGCCATGGACCAGCGCCCGGAACAGCCCCCGTTCAGCCATGGACCGGCGCCCCGCAGTGGTCCCGCCCGGCCACGGACCGGCACCCCGAACCCCCCGACTACGCACCGGCGCCCCGAAGCGACCCCTGCCCCACCACAGACCGGCCCACCAGCAACCCGACGCGGTCCTGCGGGCGCCCCCGGCGCCCAGGAGCAGCCCCGTTTCGGCCCGTGCCGGCGTCCTACCCCTCCGGGTCGCCCTCCTTCAGGTCCGTCACCCGTTCCAGCAGGATCGGTTCCCAGGCGCGGTGCAGTTGGGTGCGCAGGAGGGGGAGGGGGCTGTCGTCGCGGCCTTCGAGGCGGTCGGTGAGGCGGAGGACCGTGTCGCAGCGGGCCAGCCACAGGCCGCGCAGGCACGGGCGGGCGCCGTAGCCGGCGAGGGTGGCCGCGCGGACCGCGGCGCCGGATCCGACGGCGAGGACGAGCCCGGCGATGTCCTCGGCGGGGTCCGCCACGGCCGCACCGGTCCAGTCGAGGACGCCGCGCACCCTGCCGTCGGCGCTGACCACCAGGTGCTCGCCCTTGAGGTCGTGGTGGACGAGCACGGCGCTGCCGGGCTGGGCGGCGAGCTGGGCCGCGCCGGGCGGGGTGAGCTGGTGCAGGCGCGCGGGGTCGAACTCGTCGTCGGCGGCGAGGCGTTCGGCCGCGTGCACGGCCATGCGGCGCAGCGCCTCCAGCGAGCGCGGAGCGACGCGTGGTACCCCGAGCGTCTCGGCCTGCCGTACGGGCACCTCGCGCAGCCCGGTGAGCAGCCCGGCCAGGTCCGCCTCGCCGACGGCCGAGACGTCGTGCTCCTCCGCGGTGCCGCCGGGGAGCAGGGTGTCGAGGGTGTAGGTGAGGCCCGGCGCCCATTCGCCGTGCGCGACGCTGACCGGGACGGCGACGGGGAGGTGCGGCCGTACCAGGTCGCGCAGGCGCAGTTCGCGGCGCCGGCGCAGGGCGGCCTCGCGGTCGGGGGCGAGCCGCAGCACATGGCGGGTGCCGACCCACCAGGTGGAGTGCTCGCCGCCCTCCGTGACGGGTCGGACGTCCGGTCCCGCGCCGCCTGCGGTACCGGCCGCGCTCTCCTTGAGAAGCGAGCGGACCAGTCGGCGGACGGTGTCCGCGGTGGGTGTCGGTGCCTGGGTCATGGATCGCGCCGTTGCCGTTCGGGGATGGGGTCGCGAGGGATCTCCCGGGGCCGGTCAGCCCACGACGACCATCTCGCGGGTGGTGTTGTTGAAACGACGGCCGCCCTCCTCGGTCACCGTGACGATGTCCTCGATGCGCACCCCGAATCGGCCGGGCAGATAGATGCCGGGCTCGACGGAGAAGCACATGCCGGGCACGAGGGGCTGTTCCTCGCCCTCGATCATGTACGGCGGCTCGTGCGTGGTGACGCCGATGCCGTGCCCGGTGCGGTGGATGAAGTACTCGCCGTACCCGGCGGCGCTGATCACCGCGCGGGCGGCCCGGTCGACCTCCTGGCAGGCCGCGCCCGGCCGTACGGCCCGGTAGCCCGCCTCCTGGGCCTCGCGCACGATGTCGTGCACCCGGCGCTCCTCCTCGCTCGGCTCGCCCACGTGGACCGTGCGGGTGGTGTCGGAGCCGTAGCCGTCCTTCAGGCCGCCGAAGTCGAGCACGACCATGTCGCCGTCCTGGATGACGCGGTCGCCGACCTCGTGGTGCGGGTTGGCGCCGTTGGGGCCGGAGCCGACGATGGTGAAGTCGACCTGGGAGTGGCCGAAGCGGCGCAGCAGCTCCGCGAGGTCGTGGCCGACGTCGGACTCACGGCGGCCGGCGAAGGGAACCTTCCGGATCTCCTCGAACGTTGCGTCGGCAGCGGCTCCGGCCGCCGCGAGGAGTTCGAGTTCGGCCGCGTCCTTGACGGCGCGGAGCATGGGGAGGGCGTCGGTGAGCGAGGCGTACGAGGTGTCGGGCAGGGTCCGCTGGAGACCCAGCAGGTGCATCGCCCACGTGTTGTCGCTGATGCCGAACCGGCCGCGGCCGTCGAGGAGGGCGGCGGTGACGGCGTAGGGGTCCTTGCCGTCGGTCCAGTCGCGCAGGGTGAGCGCGGACGCGCCGGTCGCGTGCTCGGCGTCCGGTGCCTCCAGGGTGGGCACGACGAGCATAGGGTCGTGGCCGGGGGTGAGGACCAGCACGGTGAGCCGTTCGGTGACGGCGGTGGGCGTGTAGCCGGTGAGCCAGACCATGTCCGGTCCCGGCGCCACGAGCAGCCCCGCGAGACCGGCGTCGGCGGCGGAGCGCGCGGCGCGCTCCATCCGGGCCCGGTAGTCGTCGGCGGTGAAGGGCGGGGGCGTGCTACCGGTCATCCGGTCCTCCGAGCGCGGCTGAGGGTACGGGGCGATGGCGTCTCGTGCAGCATCCTGCCCGGCCGGCCAGGGCCACGCGAGCCGGTCACCGATGCCGTCGCCTGTGCTCCCCGCGGGGTGCGGTCGCAGGAAAAGGGGCTCGGCATGGGGCCATCATGGCCCGCGGGGCGGACGGCGACCAGTGGGGTTACGGAGGTGACCGAAGGGGGTGCCCGGGGCGACCGGGTCGTAGGGGCTCGCCGTGGGCCGCGCTCAGGTCACCACGCCCGGTACGACCGTCAACTGCTGGTAGCCCCCGCTGCGGTGACGCACGGTGAGGAGCACCTCCTGGCCGGGGCGGGCGTGGGCGACGGCCCGGGCGAGGTCGGCGGCGCTGTCCACGCGCGCGGGGCCGAACTGGAGCAGGACGTCGCCGCGGACCAGGCCGGCCGCGTAGCCGGGTCCGGGCACGTGCACGCCCACGACCAGCGCGCCCGCCTTCTCGGCGTCCACGGCCTCCACGCCCAGGGTCGCCCCGGCGGGGGCCGGGGCGGGGCTCGGGGTGGCGGCCGGGGCGGGGCCGGCCGGCGGGGCGGGCGGTGGGGCCAGGTGCCGCAGTTCGGCGAGCTTGCTCATGCCGATCACGGTGGCACTGACCGTGCCGATGCCGACGCCGGACAACACCAGCAGGGTGCCGGCGCACACGCCGAACAGCAGGGTCCGCAGCCGCCGTCCACGCCGGCGCGCGGCGTGCGGGCGGCGGGCGGTGCCGGTGCCCGTGCTGTCCCGCGGGTCCTGTCCGGGCATCGGTTTGGGCCGCAACGCAGTCTGTTCCATGGTTCGCTCGCCTCCGGCTGGTGCTCTACCCGGGGCGCCGGGCGGCGACGAGACACGAACGAGTGAGACTGGCCGGCGGGCGCCGCGGGGTAGTCATGGCCCCCGGACACCTCCCGGTCACCCCTGCTCACCGCTGGTCACCCCCGTTCACACGCCGCCCACCAGCCTCCGTACGACCTCCGCCGCCGCTGCTCCCGGGGCGCCGCCGTGGAGGAGTTCCGTGCGGTGCACGAGGCGGGGTGTGGTGAGCGGGACGGCGATCGTGCCGGGGACACCGGTGGCGGCCGAGCGGGGCAGCAGGGTGAGGCCGTGGCCGGCGGCCGCGAGGGCGGTGAGGGTGTGCAGGTCGGTGCCCTCGTGGCGCAGGGCGGGGCGGAAGGCGCCACCGCCGTTCGCGGCGCGCAGGGCGGCGAGCGGGAACGCCGCGTCGGGCGCGTCGAGCCAGCGGGCGTCGGCGAGGTCGCCGAGGCGCAGGCCGGGCCGTCCGGCGAGGGGGTGCCCGGCGGGCAGCAGGACGCTGACGGGCTCCTCGGCGACGCCGTGCGTGGTCAGCGGGGCCACGTCGGGCAGCCGCAGCGGATCGCTCGGCGCGGCCGGCCCGTCGACGAGGCCGAGGTCGGCGGTGCCGGTGGCGACGGCGGCCGGGATCTCGGCGCGGGCGAGGACGCGCACGGTGACCCCGGCGGGAGGCAGCGCGGCGAGGACGGCCGGGCCGAGCGCGGTCGGGCTGGTGGCGAGGGTGAGCCCGTGCTGGGGTGCGGCGGCCATCCGGGCGACGTCGGCCCGGGCCGCGTCCAGCCGCAGCAGCAGCGGGCTCGCGTGTTCCAGGAGCCGTTCGCCGGCCGCGGTGGGCGCGACGGGCCGCCGGGTCAGCAGGGGCGCGCCCAGGTCCTGTTCGAGCGCGGCGATCTGCTGGGAGACCGCGGACTGGGTGTAGCCCAGCTCGCGGGCGGCCTCCGAGAAGGAGGCGCGGCGCGCCACGGTGACGAACGTGCGCAACAGATGCGGGTCCATGGGCCCAGCATCCCATCTCCATCAGCATCGCTTATCGACCGGCCAGAAATCATCGTTGGACGTGAACGACCGGGCGCGCGAAAAATGACGTCCATGAACAACACCGCCACCATCGCCCTCGTCGGCGACCGCTCCCCCAACGTCGTCTCGCACACCCGCATCCCCGGCCTGCTGGAGGCGCTCGCCGAGCGCGACCGGCTGGTCCTGGACGCCTACTGGATCCCCTCGCAGGACGCCGAGGCCGAGGGCGCGGTCCGGGGGTTCGACGCCGTGTGGGTGCTGCCGGGCAGCCCGTACCGCAGCGAGGCGGGCGTGCTCGCCGCGGTGCGCACCGCGCGCGAGGAGGGCATCCCGTTCCTGGGCACGTGCGGCGGCTTCCAGCACGCGCTGCTGGAGTACGCGCGGAACGTGTGCGGGCTGACCGGGGTGGCGCACGCCGAGAACGACCCGGACGCCACGGACCCGCTCATCGAGCCGCTGGCCTGCTCGCTGGTGGGGCACGAGGCCGTGGTGACGATCGAGCCGGGCTCGCTGGCGGAGTCGGTGATCGGCGCGCGGCGCACGGTCGAACGGTACTTCTGCGCCTACGGCCCCACCCGCCACCTCGACACGCTCCGCGCCCACGGCCTGAGGTTCTCCGGGCACGACGAGGACGGTCACGTACGGGTCGCCGAACTGCCCGGCCACCCCTTCTTCCTGGCGTCCCTGTTCCAGCCGGAGCTGTCCGGCGACGGCTCGCACCCGCACCCGATGCTCCGGGCGCTGGCGCAGGCCGCGGTCGACCACGCGGCGTCCAGGCTCACGCGGTCCGCGTGACTCCGGCGGGCCGGCGGCCCGCAAGGCCGAACACCCCCGTGTGTTCGCAGTCCGTTGTTCCCCTTACTCCACAAGACTCCCGTCAGCCGAACGCCAGGGCCGGTACGGCGGGCGCGCGGTCGGGCAGGAAGCCGTGGGAGCGGCGGGCCAGCCACTCGGCCTTGTAGCGGTCGACGTCGCGGTGCCAGTTCAGGATGCCGGACATCCAGTTCTGCAGGTCCAGGACATAGCCGTACATGGCGGCGCGGGCCTCGGCGGACAGCTGGAAGTCGTCGTACAGCACGGGCAGTTCGTGCGCGACGACATGCTCGAACTGCTCCATGCGCTGGGTCGTCAGATCGTGTACGACACGGAGAGCGGCCGGGTAGTCCACGCCGAAGAAGTTCTGCACGACCAGGATCGCGTTGTGGAGCCCGCCCTCGTACTCGATCTCCTTCTGGTACGAGAAGATGTCGTTGAGGAGGCAGCCGTAGTCGATCGCGGCGTTCTCCAGGGCCTTGACCGGGCCGCTGCGGTACACCTCCGGCGGGACGGCGGGGCCGTGTCCCATGCGGCTCAGGCTCAGGGTGAGGTCGGAGCCGAAGGTGGCGCGCCGCATCTCCAGGTAGTCGACCGGGTCGGGGATGCGGTTCTGCAGCTGGTTGGACAGCTCCCACACCCAGCTCTCGGTCATCACGTCCACGGTGTCCTTGAGGGTCTGCCGCTGCTCGGCGGTCATCCCGGCGGTCGTGCGCGCCCACAGGTCGGTCAGCCCGCGTTCCATGGCGTTGGCGGGGACGAGGGCCGGCTCGCCGTCGACGGGCATGCACGTCGACAGCCGGGCCGTGCTCAGCCGCGCGCCGCCCAGGTCCCGGCGGTGGCCGTACACGAGGGGGTAGTAGTCGTCGGCGTACGTCCCCCAGGCGAGCCACTGGGCGCTGAGGTCGAGGGCCTCCGGGGTGGCGTCGGGGTCCAGTCCCGCCGAGCAGAGCGCGACGTCGGAGGCGGCGAGCCTGTCCTCGTCCCAGACGCCCTCCTCGAGGAGGCCCATACGGTGCGACCAGGTGACGAGGTTGCGCCGGGCGTCGTCCAGATGGGGGCTCAGGCCCAGCTCGTACGGCATGTGGAAGTCGGGCAGCAGGGACGGGCCGACCTTCTCGTACGGCACATGGGTGTAGGCGCGCAGGCGGTCCTGGGCGGCCTTGGCCAGCAGGGCGCCGACGTCGGCCGCGGCCATGCCGGGGCCGTTCGGGAGCTGCCAGGGTGAATGCGACACGGCCCCCTTGTTCATGTAGCGGCTGGAGCGCAGATGCCATTCGTGGCCGCCGGACTGCCAGTCCTGAAGTCCCTTGGTGTAGGCGGCGACCGCGGCGGCCTGGTCCGGGGTGAGGCCCTTCTCCAGGGCCACGGCGGGGACCTCGGTGAGCGCGGTGTGCTCGAACTGGTGCAGGCGTGAGGTGAGGATGTCGTTGACGGTCTCGGCGGCCTCCTGGGTGGTGCAGTCGAAGAACTTCTCCAGCACCAGTACGCCGTTGCTGTTCTCGCCCTCGTCCTCGACCTCGCGCTGGTAGGAGAACAGGTCGTTGCGCAGGTGGACGGCGTCGGAGAAGGTCTCCATGAGGACGCGCAGCGGCCGCGTCCCGGCGACGGCGGCGGGCACCTCGGCGGTCGCGTACTCCACGAGCCCCGCCGACCAGGGCGCGCCGCCCACCTTGCGGCGCATCTCGATGTACTCGACGGGGTTGGCGATGCGCCCCTCGTTGATGTTCGACAGCTCCCACATCGACTCGTTGAGCAGATGCTCGGTGGCGAGGGCGAAACGGCGGCGCCAGTCCACGGACATCGCGGGGACCGTGCGCGCCCAGAGGTCCTTCAGCCCGGCCTCGACGGGGTTCTCCGGCTCGGGCACGGGAGTCGACAGGTCGAGCGGCATGAACAGCGGCAGGCGGTCCAGGTGGGCCTTGCCGGCGGCGCGGTCCTGGGTGCGCTTGTACATGTCCAGGAAGTGGTCGTCGAAGAAGAAGACCCACACGTACCAGTCGGTGATCAGCGAGAGGGCGGGACCGTCGCAGTCGGGGTGGGTGTAGGAGCACAGAAGTCCGTAGTCGTGTGCCTCCAGGTCGGGCTGCTCCCAGATCCCGGAGCCTTCCAGCATGCCCATCTCGCGCGCCCACTCGGTCGAGTGGGCGCGCGCCTCGTCGAGGTGCGGGTTGAGCCGCGCGGGATACGGCATGTAGAAGTGCGGGAGTTCGAACGGCTGCGTCATGGCCGGGGCCCTACCCGTGGCCCCAGGCACCCATCCGTCGCACGGAAGATGATCACACCATCGCGTGAACCGCCCCTGAAACCCTGACGTCCGGGCCCGGGGTGTGGGTGCTCACGGCCGGTGCCGCAGCACCTCCTCGGCGGTCCACGCCAGCGCGTCGGGCAGCGCGTGCGCGTCGACCGGCAGCCACAGCGACAGGGCCGACAGTCCCGCCTCCGCGAGGCGCCCCAGCTCCTCCCGTACGCTCTCGGCACTCGCGCGCGTGCCGCCCAGGAGGCGGGACGGGTGGTCGACGGCGGCGGTGAAGCCCGGGGGCAGCAGGAGCGCGCCGGCGGTCAGCTCGATCGAGGCCGGATCACGCTCTGTCGGCAACTCGGCCAACCTGCTCCGTACGGACGCCAGTTGTGCGGCGTCCACCCCCGAGCCGTGCCACGCGTCCCCGTACCGCAGGGTGCGGCGCAGGGCCGCGTCGCTGTGGCCGCCGATCCAGACGGGCGGCCCGCCGGGAGTGTGCGGCGGCACGCCGAGCCGGGGCGCTCCCTCCTCACCGCGCCACAACCGCCGTACGACCGCGAGCTGTTCGTCGGTACGGCGGCCCCGCCCGGCGAAGGAGGCGCCGACGGCCGCGAACTCGGCGGTGTCCCAGCCGGTGCCGACACCGAGGACGAAGCGGCCGCGGGAGAGCCGGTCGAGGGTCGCGGTCTGGTGGGCGAGGACGACCGGGTCGTACAACGCGAGCACCAGGACGCTGGTGATCAGCCGGATGCGCCGGGTCGCGCCCGCCACCGCCGACAGCAGGACGAGCGGATCCGGGGTCACCCCGACGTCCCCGGCCAGCAGATGGCCGCTCGCGATGACATGGTCGAAGCCCAGCTCCTCGGCCGTGCGGGCGGTCTCGACGGCGTCGTCGGTCTCGTCCGCCGACGGGGGCCACAGCCGGTGGGGTGCCACTCCGATGCGCATACGGTCGTCTCTCCTCGCTCCGGGCCCGTCACTGCCGTACGGCAACACCGGCGCGCCCACCCGTATGCCCCGTCCGTGCCCTTGCCGTGCCCTCGCGCGCGGGAGACGGTAGGCGCATGACCTCCTTCGTGCTGCCCCATGAGGTGCACGGCGACGGCGCCCACAAGGTGTTCGCCGTGCACGGCTGGTTCGCCGACCGGTCCGCCTACGCGGCCGTCCTGCCGGATCTCGACCGGACCTCCTTCACCTACGCGCTGGTGGACCTGCGCGGTTACGGCGACGCCCGGGATGCGGCGGGCCCGTACACGACGGCGGAGGCGGCCGGAGACCTGCTGGAGCTGGCCGGGCGGCTGGGCTGGGAGCGGTTCTCGCTGGTCGGGCACTCCATGGGCGGGGCGGTGGCGCAGCGGGTGGCGGCCCTCGCCCCGCACCGGGTGCGCCGGATCGCCGGTGTCTCGCCGGTGCCCGCCTCGGGGCTGCCGCTGGCCGGTGAGCAGGCCGCGCTGTTCACGGACGCGGCGGACCGGCCGGAGAACCGGCGGGCGATCATCGACGTCACCACCGGGGGCCGGCGCCCGGCCGCCTGGCTGGACCGGATGGTCGCCCGCTCGCTGGAGCGCAGCGACGCCAAGGCGTTCCGGGCCTGGCTGGACTCCTGGGCGGGTGAGGACTTCCACGCCGACGTCGAGGGCTGTACGGTGCCCGCGCTCGCGGTGGCCGGCGAACTGGACCCGGCGCTGTCGCCGGCGGTGATGCGGCAGACCTGGATGTCCTGGTTCCCGCGCGCGGAACTCGTGACGGTGGCGGGCGCGGGTCACTACGCCATGGACGAGACGCCGCTGGAACTGATCAGTGCCGTCGAGGACTTCCTCCGGGCCGACACGGAAACCCCGGCCCATGGCGGGGAGTTGGCGTGAGCGTCGGTGACGCCCCGCCGGTGCCCGACGTGTTCGCCCCCCGCCGGTACGCCGTCGGGGTGCCCTACGACGACTACCGGCTGCTGCGCGACCATCATCCGGTCGCCTGGCAGGAGGAGCCGGAGGTGCTGGGCTGGCCGGCCGGGCCCGGGTTCTGGGCGGTGACCCGGCACGCGGACGTCGTGCGGGTGCTGAAGGACGGGGCGACGTACTCCTCGTACATCGGCGCGACGCAGATCCGGGACCCGGATCCGGCGGATCTGCCGTTCATCCGGCGGATGATGCTCAATCAGGATCCGCCGCAGCACGGACGGTTGCGGCGGCTGGTGAGCCGCGCGTTCACGCCCGGCCGGATCGAGCGGTTCGCGGCGGTCGCCCGGGAGCGGGCGGGCACGCTGCTCGCCGGGGCACTGCAGAAGGCGCGGGAGGGCGACGGCACGGTCGATCTGGTGGCCGCCGTCACCGACGAGTACGCCCTGCTGAACCTGGCCGACCTGCTGGGCGTCCCGGAGAGCGACCAGGGCCTGCTGCTGCACTGGACCCAGCGGGTCATCGGCTACCAGGATCCGGACGAGGCCGGTACCCCGGCGCTGGACGAGGCGGGAAAGCCGGTCAACCCGCGCTCCCCGGCGATGCTGCGGGACATGTTCGACTACGCGCGGCGGCTCGCCGCGTTCAAACGGCGCTGTCCGGCCGACGACGTGATGACCACGCTCGCCCTCCCCCGGTTCTCGGCTTCGCTCGAACCGGGCGGTACCCCCACCGCCGAACTCCCCTCCGCCGAGCTGGAGATGTTCTTCTTCCTGCTCACGATCGCGGGCAACGACACGGTACGCAGCGCGGCTCCGGGCGGACTGCTGGCACTGGCCGAACACCCGGAGGCGTACGACGCCTTGCGCACCGGAAGGGTCGAACTGCCGCTTGCCATTGATGAGTTGCTGCGCTGGCATCCACCCGTGCTGACGTTCCGCCGGACCGCCGCTCAGGACACCGAGCTGGCGGGGCGGCGGATCCGGGCGGGCGACAAGGTCGTCGTCTTCCACGCCTCCGCCAACCGGGACGAGCGCGTCTTCGCCGAGCCCGGCCGACTCGACCTCACCCGTTCCCCCAACCCGCACGTGTCCTTCGGGGACGGCCCGCACGTCTGCCTGGGCGCCCACTTCGCACGGCTGCAACTACGGCTGCTCCACGAGGAGGTGCTGCGCGCCCTCCCGGAGCTGCGGCTCGCCGCACCGCCCGCCCGGCTCGTGTCGAACTTCATCAACGGGATCAAGTCACTTCGGTTCGACGTCAGTCGACCGGTACGGCGACCTGGATGAGCGCGTGCGTGCCGCTGGTACGCCAGCGCTGGTCCTCCGCGGCGACGAGCGCGGCCTCCGTCGCCGCGGACAGGCCGGTGACGACGTCGGACTTCAGGGTGCGCAGGGCGGCGACCGGACCGGGGAAGTAACCGGTCACGTCGGCGAAGGAGGTGGTCGGCGGCCACAGCCGGTCGCCCACCAGGCGGCGGTAGTTGAGATCCCCCTTGAAGACGGTCAGGCCGGCCGTGGCGAACTCGGCGCGCAGGTCGTCCGGCATGTCCGCGTACGGCAGCGGGGCGCACGAGAAAGGGTGGGCGCGCACGCTGAGGCGGCCGTCGGCCAGGGCCGACCAGAGCACGCGACCGTACTCGGCGGCCGCGCCGGAGACGGCACGCAGCCGGTGCAGCGCGTCGACGACGTCGGCGGTGGTGGCGTCGGAGACGTAGTACGGGTACGGCTTGACGTGCAGCACCGCCCGTGCCGCCCGGCCCTCGGCGAGGAGGTGGGCGATCAGCAGCAGATCCGGGACGAGTTCGCGGCCCGCGTTGTCCGCGACCAGGACGAGCGTGCCGGCTCCGGCGGGCGGCAGCAGCGACCACAGGGTGTCGCTGTCGTCGGCGACCAGCGCGGGGGCCGGGTCCCGGTCCTCGGCGCCTTCGGCGGAGAGCCGGAAGCCGAGGTCGGCGCGGTTGCCCCAGAGCGAGCCGTGCAGCAAGGCGCGCGCCCGCTCGCGCTCCGGCAGGTGCCGCAGCTCGTCCAGCGCGGCGAGTTCCGCGTCGCTCTCCGGCGCGTCGAGTTCGGCCCGCTTGAACGGACGGAACGGGTCGATGCCCTGCCAGGCACCGGGGCCGAAGTACCCGACCGCGTCGAGCAGCCGGCGGTAGAACCAGCTCTCGGACCACAGCCAGGGCACGTCGTACCAGGACCGCCCGGTGTACGCGGTCAGCCCCCAGGCGTCCCACAGGTCCCGGTCGGGGGCGTCGGCGGGCAGCGGTTCGACCATTCCTTTGGTGCAGTTCTGCTGCAGCTCGTCCAGCGCCCGGTGCTGTCCGGGGCCGTAGGGGAAGGCGTCCCGGACCTGCTGGATGATCGCAGGGTGCCGTTCGGCCAGCACGCTGTGCGGGAACGAGCCGGGTTCGTTGCCGAGGATCACGGGTGCGAACGGGGTGTCGGGCATGTGCGTCACGGTAGCGCGCGGGTCAGGCGGTTCTCGTCTCCCGCTCCAGTTGCGTGGCGAGGGTGACGTAGCGGGGGCGGCGGTGCACCGGGACCAGGCCCCGGATCAGCAGGTGCCACATCTCGGCGACCCGGCGCGGCAGCCGGGCCACCGGTTCGAGCCGGCGGCCGGCGATGCGGGTGCCGACGAAGAAGGAGACGAGCGAGTGCGCGACCGCGCCGATGTCGAGTTCGCTGTGCACATCGGCCTCCCTGACGGCCCCGGTGAACTTCCGGGTGGCGAAGTCCAGCCCCTCGGTGAAGGGGTGCCTGAGCGGCGGGCGTACGGCGATGTCGGCGGTGGCGAGGCGCAGCGCGGCGCGCGGCACCGGGTCCTCCACGGCGAGCCGGGCGATGCCGAACGTGGCGCGCATCAGGGCTTCCAGCGAGGAGTAGCCCCGGCCCTCGACCTCGGCGACCAGCCGGCGGGCGGCGGTGGCGTTGAGTTCCAGGATGGCCTGGGCCAGATCTTCCTTGGCGGCGAAGTGGAAGTACAGGGCGCCCTTGGTGACCTTCGCGTGCGCGACGATGTCGCTCAGGCTGGTGGACTCGTAGCCCTGCCGGTCGAACAGATCGGCGGCGGCCGTGATGATGGTTGCCCGGGTCTGCTCGGCGCGTAACTGCCTCGCCATCGTGGGGACCTCTTCTCGCGACTTCTACGAACGGGACATGCGGTTTGTTTCTTACCCCCTGCACACGATAACTCACCGAGTGGTATCGGGAGTCGGGCGTGCAGGCCGGCGACGCGACACGTGTCATCCGCGACCGCCATACCGAACGGCCCTTCAGCAGTCCGCGATCAGGCGAGATCAGAGCGGTTTCCTCCCTCCTTGCCCGACGATTCCCGGCGGTCGCGGGGCGGCACGTGCCGCACCCATGATCGCCACGATACGAGGCCCACGGCCAGCCCCTCAACGGGGGCTCACAAGAGGCGCGAAACAGCCGAACCGGTCGGTGCTTTGCGCCCCCGGTGGGCGCTGTACACACGGCGGCACGCCAAGTGGCCCGAGCCGATGGTGCCGGCTCGGGCCACTTGGTGAACTGCGAACGTGCCTCTGGTGAAGTCTAGTTGACGTAGACCCGGGCGCCGCCGTCCGTCACGGGCGCGTACTTGGCCGTGAAGTAGCCGTTGGCGAAGCACAGCGACGAACCGGAGGACTTGGTGAACTGCTGGTTGGTGAAGGAGATGCTGCTGTCGCTGTTGTCCGTCTTACCCGTCAGGCCGGCCGCCTGGTAGACGCAGGTGATGCTGCCCAGCAGGGTCCTCAGCTTGACGGTGGTCTGGATGACCGAGCCGCTCGCCGGGGCGACGGTGAGGGTGCCGTCGGAGCCGACCGACGCCGTGTAGGGCAGGTTGTCGACGGTGATGCTGCTGACGCCGGTGACACCGAAGACGTTGCTGGTGCACGAGCTGGCGTCGAAGGTGTGGCCGGTGACGGACTCGGTGGCCGTGCCGGGGGCGGCCGGGTTGGCCGCCACACTGGCGGTGAACTGGGAGGACGTGCACGAGACGCCACTGGTGCCGGTCGCGCTGGAGTAGAGCGTGGCGGACGTGCCGGAGGCGAGGGGCGCGGTGAGGGTGTCGCCGACGGAGGCGGCGGTGCCGCCCGCGCTGCCGGTGGTGAGGACGGCGCCGTCGGCGGAGGCGGGGGTGGCCACCGAGAGGGCGAGGGTGAAGGCGGTGGCGGTACCGGCGAGGGCGAGGACGGATCGCGTACGCATGCGGGTGTCTCTTTTCTGTGTGGGGGTCGGTCGAGGTGAGGTGGGGGGTGGTGGGTGGTGCCGGGTGGGGCCGGTTGGTGCATCACGCGGGTGGCGCGGGGCGCGCCGGTGGCGGCGGCGCGGGGGGTGCGTGACGGAGCTGGGCGCGACGCGGAGGGCACGGGGTGCACGGGGCACATGGCGCGACCGGCCGCGGCGCGGGTCGGGGCGTGCCACGGTGATCGCGGCACGCATGGGCAGGGGACGTGGGTGCCGCCGACGCGGCCCGGCGCGCCTTCTCCCTACGCGACGGACCGGCGACGGCGGCGGGCCGGTCACCGGCCGGAGGGCTCGGGGGAAGCCCTCCGGCCGGGCCGGGCGGGGACGGCCGGACACACGGGCCTGGGGGATAGGACCGTGCGCCGAGCCGGCGTGAGCGGTTGCCGTGAGCCGACATGAGCGGCTGCCGGGAAAGGGCCGGATGAACGGCCGCTGCAGCTCGGCGGATCCGGCGCCACGGATCCGTGAAACAGGGGAAGTTGTAGACCTGATCAACCGTCAACGTCAAGGTTCGCAAGGGTAGTTGTGGCATGTGATCAAGGCTCGAACAGATTCGACACCCTTTTTTCACATCTCCCTTGACCCCCCAATGTAACCGGCAGTAACTTCCTCGCAGGCTACTGCCGCGTAACGAGAAAGCCCTTGCCCGCCGGGAGTGCGAGGAGGCGTGCGCGGCGGCCGCTGTCCGCGCCAGGACACCGCGCCACCTGATGCCCTACCGCAATGGATCCATGCCCCTTGGAGCACACATGGCCACGTCCCCGGACGTCCCGTCCGACGGCAACACCCCCGAGAACCCGGGAACCGGTTCACCGTCCGAAGCACCACAGACCGCCCAGGCCACCGCCGGCGGTGAGAGACGAGGGCGGGTCCGCGCACGCCGGGCCGCGGTGATGGCCGTGCCCGCCACCCTTGTCGCCGCCGGCCTCGCCGTCCTCACCGCGCAGGGCGCGCTGGGTGTGCAGTTCGCGATCTCCGGCATGCCGTTCACGGTCACCGCGACCAGCCTCGACGGCGACGGATTCGAGCAGTTCGGCGGGCTCGACAACATGGCGGACGGCAGCCCGAACGCCGGGGACACCGGTGGGCAGGAGCTCATCGTCACCTCCGCGATCAAGGACGCCACGCTCACCAAGCTGTGCCAGAGCGTCGACCTCGGGGGCATCAACCTGCTGATCACCGCGGGCGGCGGCAAGACACCGGTGACCGCGACCGACCTCACCACCGACTCCACCCAGCTGTCGGGCGAGGCGGCGTTCAAGAACATCGAGATCGGCAACGACGCGAGCACGCTGACCAAGGCGGGCGTGAAGGGCCCGATCGGCGTCTTCAGCCAGCAGGCCGACCACGTGCACATCGACAACCTGCGGCAGACCAACTACGCGACGACGGCGGGTGTGTTCAAGCTGCCGGGTCTCCATCTCGGCTTCAGCAGCTCGGGTTGCTGATGGCCATGCCGGACCGACCACGTCAGGGAGCACGAGCGGCCTTCCACGGCTGGCGGGCCCGCCGGCCGTTCTGGGGCGGGCTGCTGCTCGCCCTGGGCGGCGGCTGGATCCTGCTCACCGAGAAGGCCTCGCTGAAGGTCGTGATGCACGTCGGCATGCAGGGCCTGGCCGGATATCTGCTGCCGACGGTGATGGTGATCCTGGGCCTGCTGATCCTCTTCAACCCCTCCCAGCGGCTCTTCTACTCCATCATCGGCATCCTGGTCTCCCTCGGCACCTGGCTCACGTCCAACCTGGGCGGCTTCTTCATCGGCCTCCTCCTCGGCGCCACCGGCAGCTGTCTCGCCTTCGGCTGGCTGCCCGACCAGGAGCCGCGGGTCAGCCGCCGCAGCCGCCGCAGGCAGGCCCGTGCCGCGGCCGCGGCACGCGCGGTGCCGGAGCACGCGGAGGGGACGACGGCCTGAGGCCCGCCCGAGGCCCGGGGACCGGCCCGGCGCTGCCGGCCCCCGGCGCACAGCCCTTTTCCCGTGGTGCCGGTGACCGCGAACGCCGCATCCACCCGCACCACACCGAGGAGGCCGAGGCCGGCCGTACGCCGGACGGCCTCGGCTCTGTCGGACGGCTGACCAACCGCCGTACGGCGTCCGGCGGTTGAGGGAAGCCGGTGTGGTCAGAGGCCGCGCAGGCGGCGGGCCGGGGCGGCCGTGTCCCGTTCGGTGAGGCGGCCGACGAGGAGTCGTACGACCTCCACCACGGCGGCCTGTCCGGCGGCGTCGACGAAGTACACCTGGCGGCGGCCCTCGCGGCGGGAGCGGACGAGTCCCGCGAGCTTCAGCTTGGTCAGGTGCTGGCTGACGGCGGGCAGCGCGCCGCCGACCCGCTCCGCGAGCCCGGTGACGTCGCTCTCGCCCTGGATCAGCGCCCACACGATGTGCAGCCGGGCGGGCGAGGCGAGCAGCCCGAAGGCGGCCGCCGCCTGCTCGAGCACCTCGGCGGAGGGGTCCTGGTAGCCGGTGCCGGGCGCTGAAGCCACTGTCGCCTTCCTCTGCTTTCCGCTGCGTCGTCCTGTGTTCGGTCCCTGTACGGGGATTCAGTCTAGGTGTGGGGGAACTTCCCGGCCGTCCCATGAGTTTCTACGGTGTTGTAGAAGTCGCTGCCGGTGTGTCGTGGGAGCGCCCGGCTGCCGAACACGAGGAGTGCGCATGGCCCTGTGGGACCGCGTCAAGGAGTCGGCGTCGCAGATGCAGACCCAGTTGGTGGCGAAGAAGAACGACCTGAAGAGCGGCGCCTTCCGGGACGCGAGCATGGCGATGTGCGCGCTCGTGGCCGCGGCCGACGGGACCGTCGACCCGTCGGAGCGGCAGCGGGTGGCCCAGCTCATCGCGACGAACGAGGTGTTGCAGAACTTCCCGGCGGACGACCTCAGGCGCCGCTTCGAGGAGAACCTGAACAAGCTGACGACCGACTTCGCCTTCGGCAAGGTGAGCGTCCTGCAGGAGATCGCCAAGGCGAAGAAGAAGCCGGCCGAGGCGCGGGCCGTCGTCCAGATCGGCATCGTGATCGGCGGCGCGGACGGCGACTTCGACAAGACCGAGCAGGCCGTGGTGCGCGAGGCGTGCTACACGCTGGACCTGCCGCCGCACGAGTTCGACCTCTGAGCCGTACGGTCCGTACCGGTCGGGCGAGGATGGGGGCATGCTCGACACTCTCGACCGCGCCCTCATCCACGCCCTGCACCTGGACGGCCGGGCGCCGTTCAGCAGGATCGCCGAGGTGCTCGGGGTCTCGGCACAGACGGTGGCCCGGCGGTACGGCAGGCTGCGTGACCGGGCCGGACTGCGCGTGGTGGGCCTCGCCGACCCGGACCGGGCGGGCCGCGCCCAGTGGCTGGTCCGGCTGACGGCGACGGCACGCTCGGCGCAGGACATCGCCGGGGCGCTGGTACGGCGGCCGGACACGTCCTGGGTGAAACTCACCTCCGGGGGCACGGAGATCACGGCGGTGATCCACGCCCCGGCCGAGGACGCCTCCCCGGGCTCCCTGCTGCTGCACGACGTGCCGCGCACCGGCGGCATCACGGCCGTCTCGGCACACTGCCTGCTGCACACCTACCTGGGCGGCCCGGCCAACTGGCGGCGCAGCGCCGAGGCCCTGGACCAGGAGCAGCAGGCGGCGCTGGCGTACCGCGGCGAGCCGGAAGAGGTACGGCAACTCGGCCCGGACGACACCGAGTTGCTCGCGGCGCTGGAGCGGGACGGGCGGGCCGGGCAGGGGGAGCTGGCCCGGGCGACCGGCTGGTCGGCGACGACCGTGGCCCGTCGGCTGGACGGACTGCGGGCGGCGGGCGCGCTGTTCTTCGACGTCGAGGTGGACGCCGCCCTCTTCGGTGTCCGCACCCGGGCGCTGCTGTGGCTGTCGGTGCGGCCGGCGGACCTGGAGACGGTCGCGCTCGCGCTGGCCGGCCATGACGAGCTGGCCTTCGTGGCGGCGACCACCGGCCGCACCAACCTGGTCGCCCAGGCCCTGTGCCGCGACCCGGCCGACCTGCACCGGTACCTCACGCGACGGCTCGGGTCACTCCGGCAGATCGACACGCTGGAGACGAGCCCGGTGCTGCGCACGCTGAAGGCGGCGAGTCCTGTCCTGACGGACCTGGCGCGCGTACGACGCCGACAGCCGGGCACCGCGTAGCGCCCACGCGACGGAGCCGCACAGTGAACACGGCCCCGCGCCCCTAGGGGGTTGCGACCCTCCCACTCGCCGCCCAGGCCACCCCCAACAGCACCACCGCCACCCAGCACGCGTCCTGCGGTGAGCCCGTCCCCGTCAGGTACACGCTGCCGAGCACCGCGACCCCCAGCGTGGCCCCCAACTGCTGGACGGCGTTGAGGAGTCCGGCCGCCGAACCGACCTCGTGCGGGCGCAGGGGCCGTAGGGCGAGGGTGAAGAAGGCGGGGGTGAACAGGCCGGCACCGAGGCCGACGAGGGCGAGGGCGGGCAGCAGGGCGACCGGGTAGTGCCCGGGGTCGGTCGTACGGTAGGCGGCGACGGCGGCGAGCAGTCCGGCCAGCAGCACCCCGAGGCCGTACGGCATGACCCGGTGGCCGTGGCGCGGTACCAGCCGGGAGCCGGCCGCCCAGGAGGCGAGGGCGAGCCCGGCGGACCAGGGCAGCAGGCTCAGCCCGGACGTCAATACACCTTCCCCGGCGGCGAGTTGGAGGTGCAGGACGACCACGACCGTCAGTCCGTTGGTCACCGCGAAGAAGGCCGTGGAGGTGACGAGGGCGGCCGGGAAGCCGCGCCGGGTGAACAGGCTGGGCTCCACCAGGGGCCGGGCCGAGCGGCGCTGGTGCAGGGCGAATCCGGCGAGTACGAGCAGGCCGGTGACCAGCAACGCCCAGTCGCGCCGGGTGAGTTGGCCGAGGTCTCCGCCGATCAGGGGGTACACGAGGAGCCCGGTGCCGAGGGCGGCCAGTGCGGTGCCGGTGGCGTCGAGGGCGGGGCGGTGCGGGGCGCGGTTCTCGGGGAGGTTCCGGGCGAGGGCCAGCACCAGCGCGGCCACCGGCACGTTGACCAGGAACGCGGCCCGCCAGGAGGAGCCGAACAGGTCGGCGTGGGTCAGCACCCCGCCGACGACCGGCCCACAGACGGCGGCGAGGCCCATCACCGGCCCGATCGCGCCGAGCGCCTTCGCCGTCTCCTCCCCCGTGAACATCGCCTTGATCAGCCCGATGGTCTGCGGAATGATCAGCGCCGCCGCGGCCCCCTGCACGGCCCGGAAGCCGATGAGCACTCCCGGCGAGGGCGCGAGCGCGCAGGCCACGGACGCGGCCGTGAACACCGCGACACCGAGGACGAACATCCGGCGCCGGCCCGCGAGGTCACCGAGCCGTCCACCGGTGATCAGCAGCACGGCGAACGGCAGGGTGTAGGCGGCGCCGAACCACTGCACGTCGGAGACCGGCCCGCCCAGATCGGCGTGCACGGCCGGCCCGGCCACCTGGACGACGGTCGCGTCCAGCAGGTTCATCGCCTCGCCGAGCAACAGGGCCGCCAGGGCCGGCCAACGCCTGCGGTAGGGGGTGGCGACAGCCACGTGTTCCGTGGTCATGAACATTCCTCTCACGCTCGCTACGGGACCGAAACCGGTCACGGGCCAGCGTGAGAGGAGGAGGGAGGGGGACTCCATCGAGAGCAGGAAGGTTGCGGATTTCTGCCATGGGAGCCCCACTCCGTGGGGAATTCCGACAAGCGTCAGACGAGACCCTTGGTCTTCAGCCAGGCCTTGGCGACGTCCAGCGGGTCCTTGTTCTGGGCCTGCACCTGGGTGTCCAGCTCCAGCAGGGTCGCGGTGTCGAGCTGGGCCGAGACCGCGTCGAGCGCGTCGACGCCCTTCTGGGACAGGGCGCTCTTGTAGACGAGCGGCTGGACGTTCTCGAAGCCGAAGAGGTTCTTCGGGTCCTGCAGGACGACGAACTTCTCCTTGGAGATGGTCGGGTCCGTGGTGAAGATGTCCGCGGCCTGCACGGCGTCCTTCTTCAGCGCCGCCTGGGTGAGCGGGCCGCCGGCGTCCAGCGCCCGGAAGGACTTGAACTCCAGGCCGTAGACGGACTTCAGGCCCACCAGGCCCTGCTGGCGGGTCTGGAACTCCGGCGAGGCGCCGAGGACCAGGTCCTTCGCGATGCCCTTCAGGTCGGCGATGGAGGACTTCTCGGTCAGGTTGTACTTCTTCGCGGTGGCCGCGTTGAGCGTCACCGAGTCCTTGGACTGGGCCGCCGCCAGCTTGAGCAGGGTCAGCTTGGAGTCCAGCTTGGCCTCGATGGCCGTGGTGGTGGCGTCGGCCGTCGCCGGGTTGGCCTTCGGGTCGAGGTAGGCCAGCAGCGCGCCGTTGTACTCGGGCAGGACCGAGATGGAGCCGTTCTTGATCAGCCCGTAGGTGGTCTCGCGGCTGCCGATGTTCGGCTTGTAACTGACCTTGATTCCCTTGGCCCTGAGGGCTTCGCCGTAGATGTCGGCGAGCAGGGTGCTCTCGGGGAAGTTGTTGGAGCCGACGACGACGGTGTCGCCGCTCGCCTTGCCGCCGTCCGTGAGGGGGTTGCTGCCCGACTTGGCGTCCTTGGAGCCACAGCCCGCCAGCAGAGCCGTCGCCGCCACGAGCACGACGGCCGCCGCGCCTCGGTTCCTTCGGATGGACCTGCTGATGCGGTGGGTGTAAGTCACGCATTGAGTCAATCCAGCCAGTTCTCGGTCAGTCAAGGGAAATAGATCACCGATTGGCCTCGATCTTCGGCCAGTTGTGAACGGAGAGCGCTGTCTTCGTCATGGATTCGTGATGCACGGCGCGCCGATTGATCCTTCAAGAAGACGATAGTCTCGGGACCGTTGGTATTCGGCCACGGCGGTGCACGGGGCCCGCTTCGGTGTTCGGAAACACACCTGAGAAGGAGGCCCGTGTGTCCACGAACAAGGTGGACGCGCCCGCCCGGCACGCCCCCGCGCTGGGCGGAGGAAGCGATTTCGCCGACCGCTGGCCCTTCAGACGCAAGCTGAACCTGCTGGTCGGAATCCCGCTGGCAGTCATCGCGGTCCTGCTGTCGTACGTCTTCACCGACCTGGTGCAGCAGTGGAACAGCGCCTCCTCGGCGGCTCGACTGGTGCGCGACAGCGCCCAGGTGGCGCGGCTGGTGGACCGGGTGGAGGCCGAGCACCAGCAGGCCATCCTGCTCTCGGCGAACTACGAGGCCGGGTACACCCAGTCCTCGACGTCAGCCTACGACGCGGCCCAGGAGGCGGTCGACGCCCAGGTGGCCAAGGTCCGCGAGGCCTTCGGCGGCCGGCTGCCCGCCCGTGAGGCGCAAGCGCTGCGCGAGGTCGAGGGCCTGTCCAGCCTGCGCCTCTCGGTCGAGCAGTCGTACATGCCCGCAGACAACATCGACCCGGCCTACGCCCGGGCCGCCCAGGGCGTGATCGACGGGCTCGGTCTGGACCGCAACGCGGACCTCGCCGACACTTTCACGGGCAACCTGCTGGACTCGCTGCTGCGCGCGGACGCGGCCCACGGCGCCTTCGAGACCAATGTGTTCGCCGCGACGACGGGCGACACCAACGCGCTGATCGAGTTCACCAACGCGGTCGGCGCCTACGACCTCTACAGCCACCAGGCCGACCGCTTCACCCGGTTCGCCACCGACGCACAGGCCGAGCGGCTTTCCGGCGTCGAGCACACCCCGGCGCAGCGTGCCATCGCCCAGTCCTACGCAGAGTTGCAGGTGGACGTCGGACAGCTCCAGGCCAACGGCCAGGGGGATATCCGGCAGGCGGTGCAGACCGCGCTGGGCAACTACCCGGCCTATCCCGAACAGGCCGCCGCCCGGCTGAAGATCACCACCGGGCTGATCGGTGAGATCGCCGACCGAGCCGAGGAATCGGCCGGTTCCGCGCGCTGGCGCGCCGGGCTGCTGCTCAGCGGCG
Source organism: Streptomyces sp. NPDC020192 (assembly GCF_044388685.1). Taxonomy (NCBI): domain Bacteria; kingdom Bacillati; phylum Actinomycetota; class Actinomycetes; order Kitasatosporales; family Streptomycetaceae; genus Streptomyces; species Streptomyces sp. NPDC020192. Next base: position 63,912 of record NZ_JBIRXG010000027.1, read on the forward strand.
CGCTGCTCGCGTTCGCGCTGTGGATCGCCTTCTCGGTGCTGGTGCGCCGCTCGGTGATCCGGCCCGTGCAGGCGCTCACCGGGGCCGCGCGCGAGGTCGCCGAGGTGGCCGGACGGGAACTGGCCCGGGTCGCCGACGACGACGCCGAGGACGACGGGCCGCCCCGGCTGCGGGACGTGCCGGTCACCGCGCGCGACGAGATCGGCGAGCTGGCCGTGGCGTTCAACCGGGTGCAGCGCTCCGCCGGCGCGCTGCTGGAACGGCAGGTGCTCAGCCGGCGCAACACCGCCGAGATGTTCGGCAACGTGGGGCGCCGCGTCAGCAACCTGACGAGTCGTCAACTCGCGTTGATCGACGCGGTGGAGCGCGGCGAGACGGACCCCGCCCTGCTGGAACGCCTCTACTCCATCGACCACATCGCCGTACGACTGCGTCGCAACGCCGACAGTCTCATGCTGCTGGCCGGTATCCGCGAGACCGTGCTGGACGGGGGGCCGACCGCGCTGTCCAACGTGGTGCGGGCCGCGCTCGGGCAGATCGAGGGCTATCAGCGGGTACGGCTGTACGCCGCCTCCGACGCCATGGTCGAGCCGGACATCATCGGCGACCTCACGCTGATGCTGGCCGAACTCCTGGAGAACGCCGTGTCGTTCTCGCCCGAGGGCAGCCCGGTGGAGGTGACCGTCCGCTCGGGTGCCGACGGCGCCCACGTCGCCGTCACCGACCACGGCCTCGGCATGAGCGCCGAGCGGCTCGCCGAGGAGAACGCCCGGCTGATCCGCCGCGAACGCCTGGACCTGGTGCCGACCAAGGTGCTCGGTCTGTTCGTGGTGGGTGCGCTGGCCCGCCGCTGGGAGATCGGGATCGAGCTGACCCGGACCCCGGGCGGTGGTGTGACGGCGGAGGTGACCCTGCCGGCCGCACTCCTGCTGACCATGAGCCCGGTGGCGGGTACGCCGGTCACGGTGACGCCGGCCGCTGCCGCGCCCCCGGCCGACACGGCGGCGCCGGGCGGACCGACGCCGGCGCGGACGGCGGCCACCGGGGACACGAAGCCCGTGGCCTCGGGCTACGACCCGCACGGCACCGCCTCTCCGGAAGCCGACGCCCCACTCCCCCGCCGGGTGCCGCGCCGCGAGCCGGCGCCCACCCCGGCCGCACCCGCCCCGTCCGGCTCCGGCGCCTCCCGCCCCCTGCGCCGTCGCGTCCGTGGCGCCACCCTCGCCACGACCACCGGTACGACGCACTCCGTGCCCGAGGCGCCCCGCACCCGCGACGCGGAGGCCGAGCGCACCGCACTGGAGGAGTTCGAAGCGGCCATCGCCCAGGCCCATCGCGACACCGGCAACCACCCCCGTCCCCCGCACCCCGGGCACGACGACGACCCCGGGTCACCGCCCGGGCCACCCGCACCCCTCCCCGACCCCCCGCACACCCCCCTCCCCGAAGGAGCCGAGAGTTGAGCACGTCGACTGGTGAGACCCCGACGGGCGGCGGCGCGCCGGCCGATCTGCAGGCGGCCGCGGCCGACTTCACCTGGCTGCTGAACCGTTTCGCGACCGAGACCGCGGGCGTGGTGGACGCGATCGCCGTGTCCTCCGACGGCCTGCTGATCGCGGTGTCGGAGCTGCGTGAGCACGCCGACTCCGAGCGGCTCGCGGCCATCGTGTCCGGCATCACCAGCCTCGCCGCGGGCGCCTCCGGCAACTACGGCCTGGGCGGTCTCAACAAGGTCATCATCGATCTGGAGGGCGGCCATGTGATCGTCTCCGCGATCGGCAGCGGCGCCGTGCTCGGTGTCGTCACCGACAAGGAGGCCAAGCTCGGCAACATCGCCTACGAGATGACCCTGTTCGCCAACCGCGCCGGTGCCGCGCTCAGCCCGCAGCTGGTGCTGGAGCTGAAGAACAGCGTCGGCGCCGCGTCGGCCCGCTGAGCACCGGCCCACAGAGAAAGAGCGGACAGGTACAGGTATGGCGGACGGCATCCCGGGCCCGGACCCTGTCGGCCCCGCCCCCGCCGTACGGCCGTTCCTGGTCACCGCCGGCCGGGTCGCGGACGCCGGCTCCGGCCGGGCGCTGCCCCTGGAGACCCAGGTGGTGGCCACCGCCGAGGGGCTCGACGCGCTCGCCGGGCTCTCCTTCGAGCGGCACGACATCGTCGCCGCCTGCCGGCTGCCGCAGTCCCTCGCGGAGCTCGCGGCCCGGCTGCGGCTGCATCTGAACGTGGTCCGCGTCCTGGCCGAAGACCTGCGCGAGGCGGGGCAGTTGGCGGTGTACGTGCCCGACGCGGGCGCCACCCACGACGCATCCGTCCTGCGCAGGCTCATCGATGGCCTGAGGGCCATACCCGACTCCCGAGGGGTATCGAGTGACACCGACTGAACCGCTCGCGCGCGGCGCGGCCGCACCCGTCGCCGTACGGCCGCCGCTGCCGGTGAAGATGGTGATCGCGGGCGGCTTCGGCGTGGGCAAGACCACCGCGGTCGGCGCGATCTCGGAGATCGAGCCGCTGACCACCGAGGCGTCGATCACCGAGGTCGCGGCGGGCGTGGACGACCTCACACACACCCCGCGCAAGACCACGACGACGGTGGCGATGGACTTCGGCTGCATCACCATCGACCCGACGCTGAAGCTGTATCTGTTCGGCACGCCCGGCCAGGAACGGTTCGGGTTCATGTGGGACGACATCGTGGAGGGCGCGGTCGGCGGGCTCGTCATCGTCGACACCCGCCGGCTGGACGACTGCTACGCGGCCGTCGACTACTTCGAGCACAAGGACATCCCGTTCGCCGTCGCGGTCAACGCCTTCGACGGGAAGGTGGAGCACACCCTGGAGGAGGTCCGCTGGGCCCTGGACGTCTCCGACGGCGTGCCGGTCGTGGTGTTCGACGCCCGGGAGCGGGGCTCGGTGCGGGACGCGCTGCTCGTCGTCCTCGAACTGGCGCTGGCCCGCACCGAGTTGTAGCGGTCAGCTGCTGCGCCGTACCCCCGGCGAGACCGTGAGCCGGGACGCCGCCCAGAACACCACCAGAGTGACGAGGGCGAGTCCGGCGACCAGGGTGGCGCCGCCGACGACCTTCTCGTAGTTCTTCTGGGCGAGGCCGTCCATGATGTAGCGGCCGAGACCGCCGCGGCCCACGTAGGCGGCGATGGTGGCGGTGGAGACGATCTGGATGGCCGCGGTGCGCAGGCCGCTCAGGATCAGCGGGAGCGCGACCGGCACCTCCACCTGGAACAGCACCCGCGTCTCGGACATGCCCATGCCCCGGGCGGCGTCCACCGGGGACGGATCGACGGAGCTGATCGCCTCGTAGGTGGTGACCAGGATCGGCGGTACGGCGAGCACCACCAGCGGGATCATCACGGGCACCAGCCCGAAGCCGAGCCAGATGAACATCAGCACCAGCAGGCCGAAGGTGGGCAGCGCCCGGCCGGCGGTCGCGATCAGTGCCAGGGCGTTGCCGCCCCGGCCGTAGTGGCCGGTGAGCAGGCCGACCGGCAGGCCGATCACGGCGGAGATCAGGAGGGCCTCGAGCGAGAACCCGATGTGCTCGGCGAACCGGGTGGGGATGCCGTCGTAGCCGTGCCAGTGGGCGCTGTCGCTGAAGAAGGCGCGTGCGAAATCGAGGACGTTCACCGGGCGGCACCCTTCCGCGGCATCCAGGGAGTGAGCAGACGACGGACGAGGACCAGCGCCGCGTCGGCGAGGATGCCCAGCACACCGATGGTCACGACCGACGTCACGGCCAGGGCGGGCCGGTGGTAGGTCTGGGCGTCCCAGAGCATGTTGCCGAGGGCGCCCTGGTTGCCGATCAGCATGCCCACGCTGACCAGGGAGATGCTGGACACGGTGGCCACCCTGAGGCCCGCGATGATCGCGGGTACGGCGATGGGCAGTTGGACCTGGAGATAACGGCGTACGGGGCCGAAGCCCATGGCCTGGGCGGCGGCCAGGGTCTCCGGCGGCACCGAGCGGACTCCGTCCACGATCGCCGGGACCAGCACCACCAGGCTGTAGAGCGCGAGCGGGATCATGATCGTGGTCTCGCTCTGGCCGAAGTAGTCGATGAGCACGACGAAGAAGGCCAGTGACGGAATGGAGTAGAGGACGCTGGTGAGACCCAGGACGGGCGGGTAGATCCAGCGGAAGCGCACGCACACCTGGGCGACGGGCAGCGAGAGGATCAGTCCGGCCAGCACCGGCAGCAGGGCCTCGCGCAGATGCAGGCCGACGAGCCCGAGGTAGCTGTGCTGGAGGTCGCTCGGCAGGTCGAAGAAGCCGCTCATCGCCCGGCCTTCTCGGTCTGCTCCGCGACCCGGCCATGGGCCGCCCGGATCGCCTCCCCGATGACCTGCTGCGACACGACGCCGACGGCGCGCCCCTCGCCGTCCACCGCGACGGCCCAGCCGGTCGGCGAGAGCACGGCGCCGTCGAGCGCGGTGCGCAGCGAGTCGGTGCCGGGCACGAACGGGCGTCCATGGTCGAGGAGTTGGGCCCGGTCGACGGCACCGGCGGCGAGCCGGTCCGGTTCGCTCCAGCCGAGCGGCCTGCCGCCCTCGTCGGTGACGAGGAGATACGGCGCGGAGGCGCGGGCGGTGAACTCGGCCGCGTCGGCGTCGATGCCCACGATCGGCTCGGTCTCCAACTCCAGCTCGTCGGACGCGAAGAAGGAGAGCCTGCGGATGCCCCGGTCGGCGCCGAGGAAGTCCTCCACGAAGGCGTCGGCGGGCGCGCTGAGCAGGTCGGCGGGCGGGGCGAACTGGGCAAGCCGGCCGCCGGTGCGCAGCACGGCGACCATCGTGCCGAGCTTGATCGCCTCGTCGATGTCGTGCGTGACGAAGACGATGGTCTTGCCCAACTCCTCCTGAATGCGCAGCAGTTCGTCCTGGAGTCCCTTGCGCACCACGGGGTCGACGGCGGAGAACGGCTCGTCCATCAGCAGCACCGGCGGATCGGCGGCGAGCGCCCGGGCCACACCGACGCGCTGCTGCTGGCCGCCGGAGAGCTGGTACGGGTACCGCTTGGCGAGCGAGGCGTCGAGGCCGACCCGTTCCATCAGTTCGGCGGCGCGGGCGCGGGCCTGCTGCTTGGGGGTGCCGAGCAGGCGGGGCACGGTGGCGATGTTGTCGATGATGGTGCGGTGCTGGAAGAGGCCGGCGTTCTGGATGACGTAACCCATGGAGCGGCGCAGGGTGTTGACCGGCTGCTGCCGGATGTCCGTGCCGTCGAGGAGAATGCTGCCCTCGGTGGGCTCGACCATCCGGTTGATCATCCGCAGGGTGGTCGTCTTGCCGCAGCCCGAGGGCCCGACGAGGACGGTGATCGCGCGGTCCGGTATGTCCAGGGACAGCCGGTCGACCGCGACCGTGCCGTCCGGGTACCGCTTCGTGACTGAATCTATCCGTATCAAAACGCCGAATGCCCTTCGGGTTTGGCAGATTTCCGCCCGCTTTCGGCCAAGCTCGTCGGTGCGCAGGCCGCTGCGGGGAGAGTCTAGACCGCGAGTGTTTCAGCGCTTTGGCGGGCGAACGGCTAGGTCACGGGAATCCCCGGGGTGCGCAGGACGCTCCGGCCGGCGTCGACCGCGAACACCTCGCAGCCGGGGCGGGCGGCGGCCCAGGCCGGGCCGTCGGTGCCGAGCGCGAAGGCGGCCGTGGCGGTCGCGTCGGCCTCGGTCAGCGTCGGGGCCAGCACGGTGAGACTGAGCAGTCCGGTCACGGGGCGTCCGGTACGGCCGTCGAGGATGTGGTCGCCGCGCTCGTACCGCCCGGAGGTCGCCACCGCCGCGTCCGTCACCTCCAGCACGGCGGCGACCTGGTCGGCCCGCTCCGGATGCCGTATCCCGACCCGCCACGGCCCGCCGGAGACGACCACGTCACCCCCGCCGTTGAGGCAGAACCGTCGTGCCCCGGCCGCCGCCAGCAGCCCGGCCGCCCGCTGCACCGACCAGCCCTTGACCACCGCGCAGGGGTCGAACCCCCGCCCGGGCAGCCGTACGTCGAAGGCACCGCCGGTCGCGGCCCGGTACTGCTCGCACAGGCCGAGCACCTCCGTCAGGTCGGCGCTCAGCTCGTCCTGCGCCAGCTCGCCCCGCCCGTACCGGGACACCTCGCTGCCGGGAATGAACGGACTGAACCGGGCGTCGACTTCGCGCAGCCACGCGAAGACGGCGTCGGCGGCCTCGGTGAACTCGCCCTCGTCGTCGATCCGCAGCGAGACCGGGAAGCCCATGACGTGCTCGACGCGCCGCACGTGCTCACGACCCCTTGGCGTCGAGCGCGGCCTGGAGGGACTGCTTGTACCCCTGGCTCGTGATCGTGGCCCCGGACACCGCGTCGATGCGGGCGCTCTGCGCCTTGAGCGTCTCGGTGATCAGCTCCGGTACGGCCCACCGGGTCTGCGGATGGTGGGGCGCCTGAAGCATCCGCACGGAGGCGATCCGGTCGCCCCGGAAGGTCACCTCCACCTGGAAGACACCCTTCGAGGTGCTCACCGCGGTGCCCTGGACGACTTTCGAGGCCGACGAGGACGATGATGAAGCCGAAGAAGAGGATGTGGGAGTCGGTGTCGACGCGGGCTGTGCGGTGTCGACGGTTCCGGTCGACGGGTGGTACCGCCACACGGGGACCAGACCCAGGGCGGTCAGGACGAGGACGGGGATGGCTCGCTTCACGACGGTGGTGCCCTCTCTCAGCCCGCGAGGCTGAAACGCTCGAAGTGGATCTGCCGCCCCGGCACGCCCAGGTCGCCCAGGCTGCCCAGCACGGCGGTCATCATCCTGGGCGGCCCGCACAGGAAGACGTCCCGGTCGGTGATGTCCGGGACCAGCCGGGCCAGTTCACGCGGGGCGAGCCGGTCGGGGGCGGCCGGTCCGGTCACCAGGTGCAGCTCGGCACCCTTGGCGAGGGCGAGGTCGCGCAGCTCGTCGTAGAGGACGGCGTCCCGGTCGACGGCCACGCGGTAGATGACCACGGCGTGGCCCTCCAGCTCCTCCAGCAGTGCGCGGATGGGGGTGACGCCCACGCCGCCGCCGATCAGCACGGCGTCCGGGCGGGTGCGGTGCAGCGTGGTGAAGGCGCCGTACGGGCCCTCGGCGAAGACGCGCGTGCCGGGCTCGAGGTGCCGCAGGGCGGCGCTGCCGCCGCCCGCCGCCTTGGCGGTCAGGCGCAGGGTGCGGCCGTCGGGGGCGGCCGACAGGGAGAACGGGTTGGCCTGCCACCAGCGGTCCCTGGTGAGGAACCGCCACAGGAAGAACTGGCCTGCCCGCGCGGGCAGCCGGTCCAGGTCGCGGCCGGTGACGTACACGGAGACCACGTCGTCGGACTCGGGCACGACCGCCTCGACGCGCAGCTGGTGCCGCAGGTTGCGCCACAGCGGGAGCACCAGCCGGCCGAGCGCCACCGCGCCGAGGGCCGCGCCCCACAGCGTGTACCAGTACGTCTTCGCGACGGGCGAGGAGGTGAAGGTCGTACCGGCCGCGACCTGGTGGGTGAAGGCCAGGACCACGGCGACGTAGGTGTACAGGTGGATGAAGTGCCAGGTCTCGTAGGCGAGTCGGCGCCGGGCCCAGCGGGCGGACACCGCGCCGATCACGGTGATCAGCGACAGCGCGACGATGGCCCGCAGCACGCCCTCGGTGGTCTCGGCGAGGTTCACCAGCTGGTTCACCGGGTCCATCGAGGACGCCTGGGCGTAGCCGAAGGTGATGAACACGACGTGCGTGAGCAGGGTCCACAGCACGCCGAAGCCGGTCCAGCGGTGCCAGGAGGTCAGCCGGTCCATGCCGATCCGGCGGTCCAGCCAGGGCAGCCGGGCCACCAGCAGCAGCTGGAAGGCCATGAGGAGGGCGCCGTACAGACCGCACAGGCGGCCCAGCACGATCAGCGTGTTCGAGGCGAAGCCGGCCTGGACGAAGAACCAGGCGACCACCGCCGCGTTCGCGGCCAGCAGGGTGTAGAGCCCGGTCCGGGCCACGAGCCGGGGACGTATCGCCGTGGGGGGCGCGGGACGGGTCTGGAGGGTCGTCACGGACAACAGCTCCTTGATCGGGTCCTGGGTGACGAGCTTCGCCCGCGGATGCTGTCGTTTTCCTGTCGGACGACTTTCACTTGAGTATCGATACAGCCGGTGGGGGCCGGCACCTCACGCTGGTCCGTACGGGTGCCGCAGGATGGGCGGGTGGAGAAAGTACGACTGCTCGTCGTGGACGACGACCCGCCGATCGCCGACCTGGTGGCCACCGTCGCCCGGTACGAGGGCTGGGAGGCGGTCACCGCCTACTCGGGCGAGCAGGCACTGCGCCGAGCCGCCGAGTTCCGGCCGGACATCGTCGTCCTGGACCTGATGCTGCCCGACGTGGACGGCTTCGGCGTCCTGGACCGGCTGCGCCGCTCGGGGGCGATGGTGCCGGTGGTCTTCCTGACCGCGCGCGACGGCGTCGCCGACCGGGTCGCGGGCCTGACCCGGGGCGGGGACGACTACCTGGTCAAGCCGTTCGCGGTGGAGGAACTGATGGCCCGGCTGCGCACGGTGCTGCGGCGCAGCGCCGGTCCCGGCTTCCAGCGGTCCGTGCTGCGGGTCGCCGACCTGACCCTGGACGAGGACACCCGCGAGGTCCGGCGCGGCGAACGGCTGCTCCAGCTCACCCCGACCGAGTTCGAGGTGCTGCGCTATCTGATGCGCAGGTCGCCGTCGGTCCTCACCAAGGCGCAGATCCTCGACCACGTCTGGGAGTACGGCTTCGGCGGCCGCTCGAACGTGGTGGAGCTGGTGGTCAGCCGGCTGCGCCGCAAGCTGGACGGGGCGGACGAGGAGCCGCTGCTCCACACCGTGCGCGGCTTCGGGTACGTGGTCCGGCGGGCGGCCAGATGATCGGCCGGCTGCGCCGGACGTACGGCAGACTCCGCCTCGGCACCCGGCTGGCGCTGGGCCTCGGCGCGCTGTCCCTGGTGGTGTTCGCGGTGGTCGGCACGGCCCTGACCGCGTACATGCGGGACTACCTGTCGGACCAGCTCGACGCCCAGTTGGGGCTCGCCCAGGTCGCCCAGTCCAAGAGCATCGCGCAACAGGGCACGCTCCAGGGCAAGAAGTACTACCGCTGGTACTACGCCGTCTACGACGTGTCGGACGGCACCCCCGTGCTCCGCAAGCCCGAGGAGACCTCCGACCTGCCCGGGGACATCGCCGGCCTCACCGCCCTGGCGAAGGCGCAGGTCGTCACGGGCGCCGAGGTACTGCGCACCGAGCACCTCGCGGGCCAGGAGTACCGGCTGCGTGCCTGCGAGGTCGAGCCCGGTGTGGTCCTGGTCAGCGGCGCACCCATGGACGACATCGACAACACGGTACGGCGGCTGGTCACGGTCCAGGTGATCGCCTTCGGGCTGGCGCTGCTGGCCCTCGTGGTGTTCGGCCGCAGGATGCTCAGGCGCGGCCTCACACCGCTGAGCGACATGGCGCACACCGCCCATGGCATCGCCTCGCACGATCTGACCGACCCGGCGGCCCGGCTGCCGCTGCGCGCGGACCGCAAGGGCGGCGGCCCGGAGGTGGAGGAGCTGCGCACGGCCTTCAACACGATGCTGGAGCACATCGACGACTCCCTCGCGGTGCGCGCCGGGGCCGAGCAGCGGCTGCGCCGGTTCGTCGCGGACGCCTCCCACGAACTGCGCACCCCGCTGATGTCGGTACGCGGCTACGCCGACCTGTTCCAGTACGCGGCCGCCAACGAGCCCGCCGAACGCGACCGCCACCTGGTCCGCCTGCGCGCCGAGGCCGCCCGCATGGGCGTGTTGCTGGACGACCTGCTGCTGCTCGCCCGGCTGGACGCCGCCGAGGTCGAGGCCCCGCTGCGCTGCGCGGACACCGACCTGACGGAACTGGTCCGCGAGGCCGCGGACGCCTTCCGCGCGGCCCGCCCCGGCCACCCCCTGACCGTCGACACCGGCACCGAGCCGCTACGGCTGCGCCTGGACCCGGTCCGGATCCGTCAGGTCCTGGACAACCTCCTGACCAACGCGGCCGTGCACACCCCGCCCGGGACGAAGGTGTCCGTGACGCTGACGGCCGACGCCGGCGAGGCATGCGTCCGGGTCGCCGACGCGGGCCCCGGCATCCCGGCCGCCGACCGGGGCCGGGTCTTCGACCGCTTCTACCGCGTCGACAAGGCCCGCAGCAGGGACCATGGCGGCAGCGGGCTGGGGCTGTCGGTGGCGCAGGCGCTGGTGGAGGCGCACGGGGGGAGGCTGGTGTGGGAGCGGGAGGACGGTATGACGGTGTTCGCGGTACGACTGCCGGCGTAGAGGGGCGCGGAGCTGTACGGCCTACGGCGCAACCGCCTGTCGGCTGTACGGCCGACCCGCGAGCACGGCGACGTCGTCCTCCGCGTTCCGCGCGTCCAGCCGGCTGAGGATGGTGTCGAGGACCTGGTCGAGCCCCTCCCCACCGGGGAACCGGAGAGCGGAGAGCCGGTCGAGCGACCGGTCGATGTCCTCACCCCGCCGCTCCACCAGCCCGTCGGTGAACAGCACGAGCGTCTGCCCCTCGGTCAGCGGATGCGTGGCCGACTCGTACCCGCCGAGCCCGGTGCCCAGCGGCGGCCCCACCGGCAGGGGCAGCAGCGTGGTCTCGCCGTCGCGGCTGATGAGCACGGGCGGCAGATGGCCGGCGCTGGACAGCGTGACCTGGCGCCGGCCGGGGTCGACGCCGGCCAGCAGACAGGTCGCGGGCCGGCGGTCGGCCTCGCGGGAGGCGATCTCGTCCATCTGTCGCAGCACGCGGTGCGGGGGCAGGTCGGCGGAGGCGATGTAGCGGAGTGAGGAGCGGTAGGCGTTCATGTCGACGGCGGCCTCCAGGCCGTGCCCCATGACGTCGCCGACGACCAGCAGGGTCCGCCCGAAGTGCAGCCGCACGGTCTCGCACCAGTCACCGCCGACCACGGCGTGCCGGCCTGCGGGGAGGTAGCGGATGGCGACGTCGAGGTTGGGGTGCGGGCGGCCGGGTTCGGCGAGCAGGGCGCGCTGCAGATCGCCGGCGGTGCGGTTGACGTGTTCGTAGGCGCGGGCGTGCCGGATGTGGGACGCGGCGCGTTCAGCGAGCAGGCCGAGCAGTTCGGCCTCCCCCGGGTGCGGCGGCTGTCCGGCGCGCGCCCACACCAGGACGCCGTACGTGTCCTCGCCGCTGGTCAGCGGGGCGCACAGGGCGGCCCGGGTGCGGGGGGCGCCCGCGTGCTCCAGCCAGGGCTCCGCCGTCGCGTCGAGCGCCGGGGCGCAGGCCTCACGGGCGACCGCGGTGGCCCAGCGGGCGTCGGGCAGCACGTCGGCGTCCCCGGTGATCTCCTCGTAACCGGAGATCGTCCGCCCGGTGCGGCGCAGCACGGCGGCGGTCCCGCCCGCGAGCCGTACGGCGGCCCGGGTCAGTTCGGCGCAGGTGGTGGACTCGTCGAGGGTGGTACCGATCCCGGCCAGGGCGTCGCGCAGCGCGGCGAGCCGCGCACCGGCCGACACGGCATCCGCCGTTTTCGCGGTCGTCAGCGGCTCCTCGTCGCCCGCGGCGGCGCGACGGTGACCGTTGTCGGCAGGCACGGGCCTACGACGAGACCGGATCCAGCGCGCCACACCCAACACCCTCACAGAATCTCAAACCGGAGCGAACAGAGCACCGGCCCTATCGACCGCGCCGGTGGACCGTTCCACCTGCAACGCGAACCACTCGGCCCCCTCCCGGTCCCCGGCATTCAACAGCCGCTCGACGATCCCGGCCAGGTGCACGACACGGGGCGAGGCCGACCGAGCCTGCCCCAGATCCGGGGTCCCGGGACGGGCGGGGGCGGGGGTGCCGGGACGGCCCCTGGTCGAGGATGCCGAAGCGGCTCCGCGTCGAGGGCGGCCTTGGTCAGGGGTGGCCGGGCGGTAGTCCGGTTCTGCGGCTCCCGAACGGCCGCCCGAGTGGGGCCCGATGCGGCGGTGCGTGGGACGTGGTCCGGAACTGATCGGGACCAGCAGGGCGAGCCCTACGGCCTCGTGGTACTCGCCGCGCCGTGCCAACGCACGGGGGGCGCCCGCGGCGGCGCCGAGCCGGGCGAAGTGCTCGGCCTCGGCGAAGTGGCCCGCGCGGCGGCGGAGCCAGGCGAGTGCGGTGCCCGGATCGTCGTGGTCGTCCGTCCCCGCGCCTCGTCGCCCCGCGCTCCCGAGATTCGGCGTGTCCCGCGTCGGAGCTCAGCTCTCCTCGGGCGTCAGGCGCAGCGAGATCGAGTTGATGCAGTACCGCTGGTCGGTCGGGGTCGGATACCCCTCGCCCTCGAACACATGCCCAAGATGCGACCCGCACCGAGCGCACCGCACCTCGGTCCGCACCATCCCGTGCGAGCGGTCCTCGACCAGCTCGACGGCGTCCGTGTCCTTCGGGTCGTAGAAGGACGGCCAGCCGCAGTGCGACGCGAACTTGGTGTCCGAGGTGAACAGTTCGGCGCCGCAGGCCCGGCAGGAGTAGACGCCCTTGGCCTTGGTGTCCGTGTACTCACCGGTGAAGGCCGGCTCGGTGGCGGCCTGGCGCAGTACGGCGTACTCGGCCGGGTTCAGCTCCGCCCGCCACTGCTCGTCCGGCTTCTCGACGTCGTACGACATGAGCCTCAGCTCCTTCACTGCTGCGACAGGCGGTCCAGGATCAGCGGGCCCAGGTCGGTCACGTCGCCCGCGCCCATGGTGAGAACGAGATCACCGGGCTTCGCCATTCCCGCGATCACGGCGGGGATCTCCGCCTTGTCGTGCACGGCGGTGACGTCGGCGCCGGCGGCGCGCGCGGCCTCGATGATGAGCTCGCTGGTGACGCCCGGGATCGGGTCCTCGCGGGCCGGGTAGATGTCGAGGACCACGGAGGCGTCGGCGAGGGCGAGCGCCTGGCCCATCTCCTTGCCCAGCTCCTGGGTGCGGGAGAACAGGTGCGGCTGGAAGACGACGAGGATCCGGGAGTCGTCGGCGGCGGCGCGCATGGCCTCCAGGTCGGCGGTCATCTCGGTCGGGTGGTGGGCGTAGGAGTCGATGACCTGCACACCGGCCGCCTCGCCCTTGAGCTGCAGACGCCGCTTGACCCCGGTGTAGGCGGCGAGCGCGGGCGCGAGCCCGTCGGCCGGGATGCCGAGCGCGGCGCCGGCGGTGAGCGCGGCGACGGCGTTCAGGGCGTAGTGCCGGCCGGGCACGGACACCGTGAAGGTCAGCTCCTGCCCCTCGAACAGGACGGTGACCTCGCTCTTCAGCCCCTGCGGTACGACGGCCGTCACCCGCACGTCGGCGTCCTCGGCCTCGCCGTACGTCACGGTCCTGACCTTCCCGGCCAGCCGGCGGGTCAGCTCGCGCGCGCCCTCGTGGTCGGCGGAGATCACCAGCGTGCCGCCCGGCACGATCTTCCCGGCGAAGGTCTCGAAGGACTCGTAGATCTCGTCCATCGAGGCGTAGTTGGCGTGGTGGTCCAGCTCGACGTTGAGGACGATGGCGACCTCGGGCGCGTACGTGTGGAAGCTGCGGTCCGACTCGTCGGCCTCGGCAACAAAGATGTCGCCCTCGCCGTGCAGCGCGTTGGAGCCGGGCGCGTCCAGGTCGCCGCCGATGGCGTACGACGGCTTCAGGCCCAGCTCGGAGAGGGAGACGGCCAGCATCGAGGTGGTCGTCGTCTTCCCGTGGGTACCGGCCACGGCGATCGGGCGCAGCCCGTCCATCAGCGCGGCGAGCGCGTCGGAGCGGTGCACCACCGGGATGCCCAGCTCGGCGGCGCGGGCCAGCTCCGGGTTGTCCGCCCGGATGGCCGACGACACGACGACACAGCTGGCGTCGTCGGCCAGATGCCCGGCCGCGTGCCCGATGTGCACGGTGGCGCCGGCCGCCCGCAGCGCCTCGACGGTCGCCGACTCCTTGGCGTCACTGCCGGCCACCTTCGCCCCGCGCTGGGCGAGGATCTTGGCGATCCCCGACATCCCGGCGCCGCCGATGCCGATGAAGTGCGGTCGGTCCATGGCGGTAGGAAGGCCGGGTGCCATGTGGTTCTCCCCAGAGGACGGTGCGTACTAGAGCGCGCCTAGCCTATGCGCTCGGACACCGGGCTCTTCACAGCGAGCTACACCTTGCTGTGCGAGAAGAGCTTCAGCACGGGCACGCCCACCTTGTGCCGAGCCCGGGAAGCCCAGTCCCGGTGGAAGAACTCCTCCACGTAATGCGGATCGGTCAGCACGATCACCTCGTCGGCGGACACCTCACCCACCAGGGACTTCAGCGCGTCCAACGGATGATCCTCGACCAACCGCCCCTCCGCCTGGCTCCCGGCCGCCCGCAGGGCCTGCACGGAGACGTCGAGGGCCCGCTCCCCGACGTCCTTCGCCTCCGCGCCCTCCGGCGTCTCGCCCTCCCGTACCGCCTCGTCGAGTTCACCGAGCGCGATGTCGTCGATGGCCCGCAGCAGGCGGTCGGCCTGGTCGCCGCGCGGCTGGAGGAGTACGTGGAAGGTGACCGGCTCGTCCCCGTGCAAGGTGGTGACGAACTCCACGTCGGCGGACGTCAGGGCCTTCTCGATCATCAGAACGCTTGTGAACACCAAACGCCTCTTCTCCTCCGTGGGCCCGGACCAGGCCTCTGCGGAAACCATCCTGCCCCGTGATCGCACGGGTTGTGCCGGAGTAAGTCTGCCCTCCGGAAGCTAAACGGAACGACAGATTCCGCCGTTTTCAGGACCGACGGTAACGACCGAACAGAAATCCGGCCTCTTCGAGGAGGGAAACGAGTGCGAACCGGTGCGGTACGGCGACCGACGGACCCCCGGCGATGCGCTGGGCGTCGCCCGCGGTGAGCATGGGCGAGAGGGTCAGGCACATCTCGTCCAGCACGTCCGCCGCGATGAACTGACCGAGCAGCCGGGGCCCGCCCTCGGTGAGCAGCCGGGTGTGGCCGAGGGCGGCGAGAGCGCGTACCGCGCGCGCGGGGTCGATGCCGCTGCCGTCACCGGCGACGATCACCCGGGCGCCGGCCCGCTCGGCGGCCGCGACGCGGTCCGGGGCGGCCGTGGCTCCGGTCAGGATCAGCGTGGGCACCAGGGGCGAGGTGAACAGCGGGAGCGAGAAGTCCAGGTCCAGGCTCGCGGTGACGACCGCGATCGCCGGTGCCGGACCTTGCCCTGCGGCCTTG
Organism: Streptomyces sp. NPDC020192; assembly: GCF_044388685.1. NCBI lineage: Bacteria > Bacillati > Actinomycetota > Actinomycetes > Kitasatosporales > Streptomycetaceae > Streptomyces > Streptomyces sp. NPDC020192. The sequence continues at coordinate 79,082 of NZ_JBIRXG010000027.1, forward strand.
CGGGCGTCGGCGAACTCGGCACGCGCGCGTGCCGGGCGGTATCCCTCCTGGCGTACCGTTTCCGCACCCACCACGACGACGTCCGCGAGCGCCCGCAGGGTGCCGAAGATCCGCATGTCGGCGGCGCAGGAGATGGGCTGCGAGCGGCCGTCGTGCTGGGCGGCACCGTCCAGCGTGGAGACCATGTTGGCCCGCAGCCACGGCCGCGACCGCCCCGGCACGGGCTCCGGATAGGCGTAGGCGGCGGCCAGTTCGGCGAGGCTCCACTCCCGGTCGGCGAACGGATCGGCTCCGGCCCCGCCGAACCGGGCACCCTCGGCGACTCCGGCCTCGCGCACCCCGGCAGCCAGGCCGGCTCCACCTGCGCCGACGCCTCCGGAAACACCCTCGGCACCCTGGACCCCGGTCGCCCCACCAGCCGCCCCACCTCGTCCGCCGGCAGCGGCCCGGTCGGCTTCCGGGGCCCCCGAGACCCGGCCGGCCCCGCAGACAGCGTCGCCCCCGACAGCGCCGTCGGCGCCATGGGCACCGCTCGTCCCGCCGGCCCCCGTGAGACCCTCGGCGCCGCCGGGCCCCAGGCCCCCCTCACCCCCCGCTCCTCCACCAGGGCCCCCGGAGGCCTGGGCTGCTGTTTCGTAGGTCACAGGGAACAGGCGTCGCATGTCGTGCAGTGTGACACGGCGCTTAGCATGGGTAACCGTGTCGTCCTCCACCACCGCCCCCGGATCCAGCCCTGTGACCGACGCGGGCCCCCTCTCCCTGTGCGCCCGCGAGCCGCACGTCCCCGCGGACCGGCTGGTCGCCGAGATGGTGCCGCCGCCGCGCTTCGACTCGGTCCGCTTCTCGACGTACATGCCGGACCCGAACCAGCCGAGCCAGACCGAGGCCGTGCGGGTGCTCGAGGGCTTCGCGGGCGGGCTCGGCGGGGCGCACGCCTCCGGCGCCGGCAGGCGCGGCTTCTTCGGCTTCGGCAGGGCCAGGGCGCCCAAGGTCCCGGCCGGCCCGCGCGGGGTCTACCTGGACGGCGGCTACGGCGTCGGCAAGACCCATCTGCTCGCCTCCCTGTGGCACGCCACCCCCGCCGAGCCGTCCCGCAAGGCGTTCGGCACCTTCGTGGAGCTGACGAACCTGGTCGGCGCCCTCGGCTTCCAGCAGACGGTGCAGACCCTCTCCGGCCACAGCCTGCTGTGCATCGACGAGTTCGAACTGGACGACCCGGGCGACACGGTCCTGGTGTCGACCCTGCTCGGCAAGCTGGTCGACGCGGGTGTCGCGCTCGCCGCCACCTCCAACACGCTGCCCGGGAAGCTGGGCGAGGGCCGGTTCGCGGCCGCCGACTTCCTGCGTGAGATACAGGGCCTGTCGGCCCACTTCCGCACCCTGCGCATCGACGGCGAGGACTACCGCCACCGCGGTCTGCCCGAGGCCCCCCAGCCGTTCACCGACGAAGAGGTGACGAAGGCGGCGTACGCCACCGAGGGCGCCTCGCTGGACGACTTCCCGCACCTGCTGGAGCACCTGGCCAGGGTCCACCCGAGCCGGTACGGCGCGCTGACCGACGGGCTGACGGCCGTGTGCCTCACCGATGTGCGGCCGGTGCCGGACCAGTCGACGGCGCTGCGGCTCGTGGTGCTCGCGGACCGGCTCTACGACCGCGAGGTCCCGGTGCTGGCCGCCGGGCTGCCCTTCGACAAGCTGTTCAGCGAGGAGATGCTGAACGGCGGCTACCGCAAGAAGTACTTCCGCGCGATCTCCCGGCTCACCGCCCTGGCCCGCGACGCCAAGGGGCTCGTCGGCTCGTAGTCAAGAGCCAGATCAGGCCACTCGACCGGCACTTTTCACGCTCTCTTGCGCGCGTAACGCGTAGTTAACCCTGCAAAGGACTTTGCAGGGTTAACGTGTTTCTTGACCATCCATTGACCAATGTTTGGCATGGCCGAGAGGCGTGAACTTCCGGGAGGAGGGCGCATGTTCCGAGGTACGACGGCCCGGTCCGTGCCGGCCTCGTGTGCCGTCGCCCTGCTCGCCCTGCTGTACTTCACGCCCGCGGAAACCTTCACATCCGCGCACACTCTCAGTGAAGCGAAGGCCACGGTTGAGGCCAGAACCCCCTGTTCCCCGCAGCCGGTGCGCAAGGGGGCGGACATGGTCCGCAGCTCCCCCTCCCCCTCCGGCTGCGCGCAGGAGCACCCGCTCATAGCCGGCCGGGCCGCCGGTGCCGACACGCCGGGCACCCCCGGCGCGGTGGACCGGTGCGCCCCGAGACCCTCCAGAGCCCACACCCCGGCGGCGCTCGAGGTCTTCCGCTGCTGACAGCCGGCCGGAGCCGGCCCGGTCACCGGGCCGATTCCTGCAACTCCCCCCATATTCCCCGTTCAACACCGACGCGCCCGTGCAGGCGCGCCAGGAGGAACCCATACACATGCAGCCCCTCATCGACAACGCCCGTACCTTCGGACAGCGCCCTGAGGAGTTCGCCAGGCTCGCCGAAGGCCAGTCCCCGCAGGTGCTCTTCATCACCTGCTCCGATTCCCGGGTCGTCCCGGCCCTGATCACAGGCGCCCGCCCCGGCCAGCTCTTCGAGCTGCGCACCGCGGGCAACATCGTCCCGCCCCACACCTCGCGGCACCCCACGAGCGAGGCCGCCACGATCGAGTACGCCGTGGAGGTGCTCGGCGTCCGCGACATCGTGGTCTGCGGCCACTCGCACTGCGGGGCCGTCGGCGCGCTGGTGCGCGGCGACGACCTGACCGCCGTACCGGCCGTGCGCGACTGGCTGGCGCACGCCACTCCGCGCCCGGCCGGCCAGGCCGAGGACCCGGAGGTCGCCAAGGGTGTACAGGCCCACGTCCTGACCCAGCTGCTGCGGCTGCGCTCGTACCCGTGCGTCGAGCGGAAGCTGGCGGAGGGTCAGCTCGGCCTGCACGCCTGGTACTACGAGGTGCACACCGGCGCCGTACGGGCGCACCGCCCGCAGACCGACACCTTCGAGTCCCTGTGAGCACACCGATGACCAGCGAGAAGACCCACAGCAACCCGTTCATATCCCGTTTCCCGTACGCGCGGCAGGACGTCGCCGCCTCCCTCGTCGTCTTCCTGGTCGCGCTGCCGCTGTGCGTCGGCGTGGCCGTCGCCTCCGGGGTCCCGGCCGAACTCGGCCTGGTCACCGGCATCGTGGGCGGCCTCGTCACCGGGCTGATGCGCGGCAGCAGCCTGCAGGTGTCGGGGCCGGCCGCCGGCCTGACCGTGCTCGTCCTCGAAGCGGTCAAGGAGTACGGGCTGCCGGTCCTCGGCGTGATCGTGCTCGCCGCCGGACTGATCCAGATCGCCATGGGCCTGCTGAAGCTGGGCCGCTGGTTCCGCGCCATCTCGGTCTCCGTCGTGGAGGGCATGCTGGCCGGAATCGGTCTGGTCCTCATCGCCGGGCAGATGTATCCGGCGCTGGCGGCCGAGGCCCCCGACTCCGGCCTGGGCAAGATAGCCGTGCTCCCCATGGCGTTCTGGGACGCCCTGGGCGACGGCACGGCCCTCGCCTCGCTCGCCGTGGCCGCGGGCACGATCGCGGTCCTGCTGCTGTGGAAGCACGCCCCGGCGAGGGTGCGCACGCTCCCCGGCCCGCTGGCCGCGGTCGGTCTCGCCACCCTGGCCGCGTTCGCGCTGGACCTGCCCGTGGCCACCGTCGAGGTGCGGGGGCTGCTGGGCGCGGTCCAGCCGCCGCCGCTGAGCGCCTTCGGCGAGCTGGCGGGCGTCGGGGTGCTCGGCACGGTCGTCGCCTTCACGCTGATCGCGTCCGCCGAGTCGCTGTTCAGCGCGGCGGCCGTGGACCGGCTGCACTCCGGGCCGCGCACCGAGTACGACAAGGAGCTGGTCGCCCAGGGCACCGGCAACGCGGTGTGCGGGCTGCTGGGCGCGCTGCCGATGACGGCGGTGATCGTGCGCAGCGCGGCCAACGTCCAGGCCGGCGCCCGTACGAAGGCCTCCCGGATCCTGCACGGCGTATGGCTGCTGCTGTTCGCCGCGCTGCTGCCCGGTGTGCTGGCCTACATCCCGATCCCGGCGCTCGCGGGCATCCTGATCCACTCGGGCGCCAAGCTGGTGCCGGTCCGGGCGCTCGCCGGGCTGTGGCGGGAGCACCGGGGCGAGGCGCTGATCCTGGCCGTGACGGCGGTCTCGATCGTGGCGGTCAGCATGTTCGAGGGCGTGCTGATCGGCCTGGCGCTCGCGGTGGTCAAGACCGCCTGGGAGGCCTCGCACATCAAGCTGGAGGTCATCGACAAGGGCGCCGGCCCGGTGGACGCGTACCTCTCGGGCAACGCGACCTTCCTGCGGCTGCCGAAGATCCTCGACAGCCTGGAGTCCCTCCCCCAGGACCGCCCGGTCCGCCTGGACCTGACCGGCCTGCACCACCTGGACCACGCCTGCCGTACGGCCCTGGAGAACTGGGCCGAACGCCACAGCGCGGCCGGGACGGAACCGGTGAAGGTCACGGCGGCCCAGGCCGTCTGACGGCCGCTGACCCCGGGTCGGGGTGCCGACGCCCCTCGGCATCCCGGCCCAACCGCTTTATGGTTGCAGCAGGGGACAAAAGCGGACCTCTCCGTGAGGAGGTCACCATGCTCTCGGAGTTGCTGGGCGCCATCGCGGCGGCGGGATCCGCCGGGGTCATCTATCTGGCGATGGCGGCACGGATCGTCAAGCAGTACGAAAGAGGCGTCCTCTTCCGGCTCGGGCGCGTCGCCGGTGACGCACGGACGCCGGGCTTCACGCTGATCATCCCCTTCGTGGACCGGCTGCAGAAGGTCAACATGCAGATCGTGACGATGCCGATCCCGGCCCAGGAGGGCATCACCCGGGACAACGTCACCGTTCGCGTGGACGCGGTCGTCTACTTCAAGGTGATCGACCCGACGAGCGCCCTGGTGAAGGTCGAGGACTACAAGTTCGCGGTGTCGCAGATGGCGCAGACGTCCCTGCGGTCGATCATCGGCAAGAGCGACCTGGACGACCTGCTGTCCAACCGCGAGAAGCTCAACCAGGGCCTGGAGCTGATGATCGACAGCCCGGCCGTCGGCTGGGGCATCCAGGTCGACCGGGTCGAGATCAAGGACGTGTCCCTGCCGGACACGATGAAGCGCTCCATGGCCCGCCAGGCCGAGGCCGACCGGGAACGCCGGGCCCGGATCATCAACGCCGACGCCGAGTTCCAGGCCTCCAAGAAGCTCGCCGAGGCCGCCCAGCAGATGGCCGACACGCCCGCCGCGCTCCAGCTGCGGCTGCTCCAGACGGTGATGGCGGTGTCGGCCGAGAAGAACTCCACGCTGGTGCTGCCGATCCCGGTGGAGCTGCTGCACTTCCTGGAACGGGGCGCCCAGCCGCAGGCACCGGACGGCGGCAGCCGGCAACAGGTACCGGACGGCGGCAGTACGCAGCAGGCGCTGAACCATGGCCCCCCGCTGGAGGTACCGGACGTACCGGACACCGTGACGCCCCAGCTCGCGCCGGACAGCGGCACGCCGCAGCTCGGGCCGGACGGTGACGGAGAGGCGCGTTCCGGCTAGCGTGCCGGGCATGCGCAAGAGCGTTGCGGCCCTGGTGGCCGTACTGACCGGCGTCACGGGCTGCGGGGGCGGCGGCAGGAGCGACAGCGCCGCCTCACCCGCGGCCACCGCCCGGATCACGGTCACGAGCACCGCGTACACCGAGGGCGGCACGATCCCGCGCCGCTTCACCTGCGACGGCGAGAACGTCTCACCCCCGCTCGCCCTCTCCGGCGTACCCGTGCGGACAGGCTCCCTGGCCCTGCTCCTGCGGGACGCCGACACCCCGCACGGCAGCTTCACGCACTGGCTGGCGTGGGACATCGACCCGCACACCACGCGCCTGTCCGCCGGCGAGAGCCCGAAGGGCGCGACCGAGGGCCGCAACAGCTTCGGCAAGCCGGGCTACGGCGGCCCCTGCCCGCCCCGGGGCGACCGCCCGCACCACTACGTCCTCACGGCGTACGCGACCGCCGGCCACCTGTCGCTCTCCCCGGACACCACCCCGGACGCCCTCCTGAAGGCCCTGTCCGGCCGCACCCTGGCGACGGGGACTCTGACCGGCCGTTACGGCCGCTGAGCGCCGTCCTACGCCGGGAGCATGAGCGACGAGGACTACTGCACGGTCGTGCGGACGGCGAAACCGCCCAAGGCCGACGGGCCGCCGTACGCCATGGGGGTCCCCCCGCTCGAGCGCAGCCGAGAGTGGGGGAGTGTGCTGTGCCGGGAGCCGACGGAGTACCCGGAGTCGTACAAGGGCATCACGCTCTGCCCGCGCTGTGAATGGGAGGAGGCGCAGCGCACCGCCTGTTCAGGGTGAGCGGCGGGCGGTGAGCCCACTCGCCGCGGCGAAGGCGGCGGCCGTGAGCAGGGCCGCGCCGGCCAGCGGCAGCAGCGGTATCGGCGCCCGGCCGGTCTGCGAGCCGGTGACCAGGCCGCTGACCGCGGCCTGTGCCGGGGAGCCGCTGAGCACCACCGCGAGCAGCGCGCCCAGCAGCATCGCGGGCACCGCGCGGCCGGTGGAGCGCAGCACCGGCCGGTTGGTGAGCGCGCCGACGGCCGCGCCGAGCAGCGCGCAGGCGAGCGTGGCCGGCAGGCCGGCCGCGCCGGCCTTCAGCGGGGCCACGTGGATCTGGTGGTCGTTGCTGGCCGGGGCGCTGATCAGCGTCACCACCACGGTCGCGACCACGCCGAGCGCCACCGCCGCGCACAGCGCGGTCAGCAGACAGGCGAGGTGGGCCCGGGCGGGGCCGCGGGCGGCGGCGACGCAGGCCCGGGCCGCGTCCGGTTCGCCGGTGACGCAGATCCGCACCAGCCAGGCGGCCACCGGGAGCAGACCGGCGGCCGTGTAGCCGAGCGAGTCGAGGACGGGCTGGCCGCTCTGCACACCGATCCCCAGGAAGGCGGCGTACAGGATCACCGGCGGCAGCCAGCGCTGGGAGCGCACCAGCAGCTCGGTCTGGTAGCGCAGGAGTGCGGTCATGGGCGGCTTTCGGGGTCGGGGGGTTCGGGGGGCGGGGTCACGCTGACGATGTGCCAGGGCGGGTGGGCCGTGAGCAGGGCGCGCAGCAGGACGTCCGAGTGGGAGGCGGGGACGGTGAGGCGGTAGCTGCCGGGGCCGGTCTCCTCGACGGAGGCGACGGTCCGCGCCGCGTCGGGCGGCAGCCCGCCGCCCGCCGGTCCCCGAACGGCGATCAGCGCGAGCGGCCCGGCTGGTGAACTCCCGTCCGCCGTACGGCGCTCGAGGCCTGCGTCGCGCACGGTGTACGTCGCGTCCGGCGCACCCGCCAGCCTGCGCGGGTCGTGGTCGACGAACACCACGGCACCCCCGGCGGCGGTCCGTTCGGCCACCGCCCGCTCCAGCTCGGCCCGCGCCGCCGCGTCCAGCCCGGTCCAGGCCTCGTCCAGCACCAGCAGCTCCGGTGCGCCGAGCAGGGCCTGGGCGACGGCGACCTTCTGGCTGCTGCCCTTGGACAGCCGAGCCATCGGGGTGTCGGCGTAGGCGCCCGCACCGAACCGCTCCAGCCAGGTACCCGCGGCGCGTTGCGCGGTCGTGCGGGAGAGGCCGCTGATGGCACCGAGGTGGGTGAGATAGCCGAGGGGGGTGAAGGGCAGCGCCGAGGGGAACCGCTCGGGGACGTACGCGGTGCGGGGGCGGCCGACGACGCGGCCCTCCGTCGGTGCGTCGAGCCGGGCGAGGAGGCGCAGGAGGGTGGACTTGCCGGTGCCGTTCGCTCCTTCTATGCGGATGAGGGTGCCGGGGGTGATGGTGAGGTCGACGCCTCGTAACACCCAGGGGCCGCGAATGCCGTAGCGGCGGCCTACGGCGATCAGTCGTAGGTCACGTTGCATGGGGCAATTGTGATCGATTTCGCGCCCCTTAAGGTTGGCTGCTGTGAGCCCTGATTCCACACCGCCGAATGATCCTCGCGACGAAGCCCCCCAGTTCGTCCTCCCCCTCGTCGTACGGATAGAGCGCGGCGCGCCCCCCGCCCGTACCGACGCGCTGGAGACGGCCGCGCGGGGCGTGCTCATGCTGCTCGGGGACGAGCGGGCGAACGGGGACGGTGAGTGGGCCGAGGCGGTGCGGAGCTGGGAGGACGCGCGCATCCGGAAGGTCGTGCGGCGGGCCCGGGGGGCCGAGTGGCGGCGGGCCGAGGCACTGCCCGGGATCACGGTGACCGGCAAGTCCACGGAGGTACGGGTCTTCCCGCCGGTCCCGCTCGACGGCTGGCCCAAGGACCTCGCGAAGCTCCAGGTGTCCGGCACCGAGCTGGACGACCCGGAACCGCCCGTCGCGGCCGACTCCGCCGAGCCCGTGCTGTGGCTGAACCCGGAGCTGGAGATGTCGGCCGGCAAGGCCATGGCGCAGGCGGGGCACGGCGCCCAGCTGGCCTGGTGGGCGCTGTCCGCGGCGGAGCGCACGGCGTGGCGGGACGCGGGCTTCGCGCTGGCCGTCCGTACGGCGGACCCCGCCGACTGGGCCGGGCTGACCGGCAGCGGGCTGCCGGTCGTCCGGGACGCCGGTTTCACGGAGATCGCGCCGGGCAGCTGCACGGTCGTCGCCGACCACCCCGCGCTGCGCTAGGAGGGCGGGATGACGCGGGTCGACGGCCGGGTCGAACGGGGCAACCGCACCCGGCAGTTGGTGCTCCGCCGCACGGTGGACATCGCCTCGGTCGAGGGCCTGGAGGCGCTCACCGTCGGCCGCCTCGCCGCCGAGCTGGAGCTGAGCAAGAGCGGGGTGTTCGCGCTCTTCGGCTCCAAGCAGGAGCTGCAGCTGGCCACCGTGCGGGAGGCCGCGCGGATCTACACCGAGAGGGTGATCCGGCCCGCGGCCGAGACCCCGGCCGGCCTCGGCCGGGTGTGGCGGCTGTGTGAGCTGTGGCTGGAGTACTCGCGCGGCCGGGTGTTCCCGGGCGGCTGCTTCTTCTACGGCGCCATGGCCGAGTTCGACGCGCGGACGGGGCCGGTGCACGACGCCGTGGTCCGCGCGCAGCGCGACTGGTCGGCGTACGTGGAGCGCACGATCGACGGGGCCCGTACGGCGGGTGAGCTGCGCGCCGGCACGGATGTCGGCCAACTCGCCTTCGAGCTGGTGGCGTTGCTGGAGACGGCGAACGCCCTGTCGGTGCTGCACGACGAGGAGACCGCGTACCGCAGGGCGCGGGTGGGCATCGCGGCGCGACTGGCGGGGGTCGCCGCGGAAGGCGTCCCCCGTCCTCAAGTCCCCTGAGCCGGAGTCCGGTTGGGGATCGGCTCGGGTCGCCAAAAAATGAGCACGACCGTTCGCTTTGTTTTATGCTCCGGCCATGACCATGACCGGAACGGACATCGTGGAACTCGACCGGATCGCCGTCCAGGAGGCCGTACGCCTGGTGGACCTCGCCACGGCCGCGGACTGGACGCGGGACACCCCCTGCGCGGGCTGGGACCTGCGCAGGCTCGTCGCGCACATGACCGCGCAGCACGTCGGGTTCGCCGCGGCGGCGCGCGGAGCGGGGCGGGAGCCGGAGCACTGGCGGGAGCCCGAGGACATGAGCGAGCCCGCCCGGGTCCACCGGTCGGCAGCCGCCTCGGTGCTGGCGACGTTCGCCGAACCGGGCGTGACGGAGCGGGAGTTCACGCTGCCGGAGCTGGGCGGCGGCTTCCCGGGCGGCCGCGCGGTCGGCTTCCACTTCATCGACTACGTCGTGCACGCCTGGGACGTCGCCGCCACCCTCGGCACCACGGTGGACCTGCCCGAGCACGTCCTCGTCGCCGCGCTCGCCGTGGCCCGTGCGGTGCCGACCGACCCCGGCCGGCGCGGCCCCGGCTTCGCCTTCGCGCCGGCGCTGGAGGTAGCCGAGGGCTCCGGCCCGCTGGAGGAGGCGCTGCGTCTGCTGGGCCGCAGCCCCGGGCGGTGGCCGGTGCGGAGCTGAGGCTCGGCAGGGCTGAGGCTCGACGGGGCCGAAGCTCGACGGGGCCGAAGCTCAAATGTTGCTCTGAACACGACAGTGAGGGGATTCCGGGCCGCCCGCCGGGGCGATACCTCCGTCATTCGAGGGAGGGGTTCACTCGAAGGAGGGGTGGGACCATGCGGCGACTGGGCACGGGGATCGGCTGGCGGCCGGAGATCGCGGACGCCGTGGAGCGGATGCCGGGGATCGACTGGGTGGAGGTCGTGGCGGAGAACGTCTGCCCGGGCCACCTCCCTCAGTCGCTGCTGCGGCTGCGCGAGCGCGGGGTGACCGTGATCCCGCACGGTGTCTCCCTCGGCCTCGGCGGCGCCGACCGCCCCGACGCGGGCCGGCTGACGGCACTGGCGGAGCGCGCGGAGGCCCTCGGCTCCCCGCTGGTCACCGAGCACATCGCGTTCGTCCGCGCGGGGGGCGCGCTCACCGTGTCCCCGCCGCTGGAGGCCGGGCATCTGCTGCCGGTGCCGCGCACCCGGGACGCCCTGGACGTGCTCTGCGAGAACGTCCGCATCGCACAGGACGCCCTGCCCGTGCCGCTGGCGCTGGAGAACATCGCCGCGCTGTTCTCCTGGCCCGGCGAGGAGCTGACCGAGGGGCAGTTCCTGTCCGAGCTGGTCGAGCGTACCGGCGTACGCCTGCTGATCGACGTGGCCAACCTGCACACCAACCACGTCAACCGGGGCGAGGACCCGGCTCAGGCGCTTACCGAGCTGCCGCTGGAGGCGCTGGCCTACGTCCATGTCGCGGGCGGCTTCGAGCGCGACGGAGTCTGGCACGACAGCCACGCCCATCCGGTGCCGCGCCCGGTCCTGGACATCCTGACCGACCTCGCCACCCGGACCTCACCGCCCGGGGTGCTGCTGGAACGGGACGAGAACTTCCCCGAACCGGCGGAACTGGAGCGGGAGTTGACCCTGATCCGGGAGGCGGTGACGGCCGGCCGGGAGGGCGTCGGCCCCGGCACCGGTGGCGGCGCGGGGGCCGCCATCGTCGCCGGGCCGGCGGGCGGTTCCGTCGCCGTACTGACGCGCCCCACGGTCGACGCACGGGAACGGGTCGCCGTGGCCCAGGCCGCCGTGCTGTCCTCACTGGTGGCCGGCACACCGGTGCCCGAGGGGTTCGACCGGGCCCGGATGCGGGTCCAGTCCCGAGCGCTCGCGGCCAAGCGGGCCGACGTGGTGGCGAAGGTGGCCCCGGAACTGCCGGTGATCCTCGGCACGGGATACCGGGCGCTGTTCCTGGAGTACGCCCGCGAGCGCCCGATGAGCGGCGGCTATCGCCGGGACGCCCTGAACTTCGCCGGCCACCTGCTGCGATCCGGCCGACCGGAGCCCGCGGAGGCCCGACGGGCACTGCGGGAGTGGTGGCTGGACCGGGCGGGGCCTGCGCCGAGGCGGCCCGGGGGGCGGGTGGCCCGTACGGCACGGAGGGTGCTGCTACGGCACCGGGGCTGAGCAGGGGGTTGGACGGCGGCGGAACCACTCAGCCGACGGACGCTGCAACTCCATAGGGGCGCGGGGAACTGCGCGAGCAACCGCCACACATCCGCGGTCGTCAACGCACCGTATCCGAACGGCGACGATGCGTACTGCCCACCCCGGAGGGAACCGTCGCCAGTAATATGCCAACCCGCACCACACCCCCCATGCACACGCGTGCGGTGCGGCACAGGAGGCACCATGCGACCGCGTCCCCCGATCAAGGGCCGAGGCATATTCAGCGGAACCGGGCTCGTCATCGCGGCCCTCGCGGCGACCGCGGCGGCGTTGCTGTACCCGCTCTGGTCCTACACCGACCGGCAGGACACGGTGAACGCGAGCACGCTGAGCACCCAGACCGTCACCACCCCTTACGGCCCGCTGTCGGCGCAGGACCAGGACTTCATCTCCAAGGTCCGCCTCGCGGGGCTCTGGGAGCTGCCCGCCGGTGAGCTGGCGGAGCGCAAGGGCACCACGGCGGCCGTACGCACCGCGGGCCAGCACCTGGTCGCCGGGCACACCTCGCTGGACGCGCATGTCCGCACCGTCGCCACCCAGCTCGGCACACCGCTGCCGAACGAGCCGAACGAGCAGCAGAAGCAGTGGCTCGCCACCCTGAACGCGGCGCAGGGACAGGACTTCGACCGCCGGTTCGCGAGCATCCTGCGGCTCGCGCACGGCCGGGTCTTCACACTGACCGCCCAGGTCCGGTCCGACACCCAGAACTCCCTGGTCCGCGATCTCGCCGACGACGCCAACGCGACCGTCCTGGATCACATCAAGGTCATGGAGGCGACGGGGTACGTCGACTTCGCCGCGCTGGCGAAGGAACTGGCCGTCTCCCCCACCCCCGTGCCGACCCCGCCTTCGGTCGCCCCGAGCGCCGCCGTCCCGGTGACGCCGTCGCCGTGACATGAGAAACGGAACGTCACATACCGGCCACACTCCGTCCGGATAGTGAACAGGGCATGGCATTCCCCCGGACCTCTGACATAGAAACACGTCATGTTCTGGGTCCTTCTCCTGCTCCTGGCCTGGGCTTTCGCCGGTACGGCGTGCGCCCGGCTGTGCCTGGCGGCCGTCCGCGCGGCAGCACTGGACACCGATGTCCCGGATGCCGCTCCTGTCACGCTGACGCTGTACGAGGCGGCGTTCCTCTCCGGCGGCCCCGCGCGGGTCGCCGATGTGACGATGGTCTCGATGGCCCGGCAGCGGCGGCTGCTGCTCGCGCACACCGGCTGGGCCACGGTCGTGGACCCGCGGGGGCGCGACGAGATCGAGCAGTCCGTGATAGGGGCCATCGGGCCGGAAGGACAGGAGCGGATCGCGCCCGTGCGGGCGCGCGCGGCCGGTGCCGCGGCCGTACGGCGGCTCGCCGACCGGCTGGAGCGCGCCGGGCTCGCCGTCGCCGACGGCGCCGGTACGACGGTGGCGGCGGCCGTCCGCCAGGTCGCTGCCGCCGGCCTGGCCGTGGTGGCGCTCGGAGTGACCGCGCTGCTGCTGCCCCTCCCGAGCGGAACCCCGCGGCTGCTGGTCGGCCTGTGGTTCGCCCTGCCCGTGACGCTCTGCCTGAGCTGCCTGGTCATCGCCCGTTTCGAGGTACATCCGTACTCCCGCTGGGCCTCCCCCGCCGGGCTACGGCTGCTGGGCGCGCTCACCCGCAGGCCCGCCGGGGACGAGCGGTCGTTCCTGACCTCCGTCGCCCTCCGCGGCATCCGCGCGATCGGCGAGCCGGAGCTGCGCGCGGCCTTCACCCACCGCGACCAGCCCTGGCGGGAGTGAGGGCGGCTTCCAGGGGCTTCAGGGGGCGCATCGGGGGCATTGACGCCGACATCGGCCGCGTGGTGCTTGTCTTCTCCTCCGACGGAACGAAATATCCCTTTTGTTGTCGCCGCACCGAAGGGATACGCGATGAGAGCTGCCGCCGTGTACTCGGCCGCCGGGTCCTTGCTCCTGACCACCCTGGCCGCCGCCCCGGCGGGACAGGCTCTCGGCGCCGTGCCGGCCGCGCCCGGCACGGCCGAGCTGCGCGGCACCATGGTGGCCGCGGCCCGGGCCCGCGCGGCCGGCATCGGCTTCGGGGCGTGTTCCCCGGCCGACGTCCCGGAGGCGCCGAGCAGCCTGCGGTGCGGCACGGTGACCGTCCCGCTGGACTACGCCCACCCGAACGGCACACAGATCAAGCTGACCGTCAGCCGGACCCGGGCGACCCAGAAGGACCCGCACAACAGCAAGCGGCGGGTGCCCCGGCAGGGCGCCCTCGTCTACAACCCGGGCGGCCCCGGCGCCTCCGGCATGTACTTCCCGCTGATCGGCGCCGTCCCGCAGTGGCGGCGCATCGCCGCCGCCTACGACCTCGTCGGCTACGCCCCGCGCGGGGTGGGCCGTTCGGCGCCGCTGTCGTGCGAGGACCCCAAGCACTTCCTCAAGGCGCCCACCGCGGCCCCGGAGCACCCGTCGGAGGCCTACAAGCGGCAGCGCATCGCGCGGGCGAAGGCGTACGCACGCGGCTGCGCCCAGCGCTCCGGGAGCAGGCTGCGCTTCTACACCTCCCTGAACAACGCCCGTGACCTGGACGTCTTGCGGGCCGCGCTGGGCGAGGACCGGCTGACGTTCGTGGGGGCGTCGTACGGCACCTACTTCGGGACGCTGTACGCCTCGATGTTCCCCACGCACGTACGGCGCATGGTGCTGGACTCGGCGGTGAACCCGGACCCGGAGAAGATCTGGTACCGGGCCAACCTGGACCAGTCGGCCGCGTTCGAGGAGCGCTGGCGGGACTTCAAGGACTGGGTCGCCCGCCACGACGACGTCTACAAGCTCGGGAACACCGCCGCGAAGGTGCAGCGCGGCTACGACACCGCGCGCGAGCGGCTGGCCGGGAAGGCGGCCGGCGGCACGGTCGGACCCGGCCAGCTGCAGAGCGCGTTCCTGACCGCCGGGTACTACGACGACTTCTGGCCGAGCCGGGCCGCCGCGCTCTCGGCCTATCTGAAGGGCGATCCGAAGCCGCTGGTCCGGCTGGCCGCGCCGGACACGGACACCGCCAAGGAGGCGGAGAACACCAGCGCGGTGTACACGGCCGTGGAGTGCAACGACGCGCCCTGGCCGACGGACTGGACGACATGGGACCGGGACAACACCCGGCTCGCCCGGGTCGCGCCCTTCGAGACCTGGGACAACGCGTGGATGAACCTGCCGTGCGCCTACTGGCCGGCGCCCCGGCAGCAGCCGCTGGACGTGCGCACCGGGCCGGGTGAGCTGCCGCCGGTGCTGATCCTCTCCGCCGAGCGGGACGCTGCCGCGCCGTACGCGGGGGCGCTGGAGCTGAACCGGCGGCTGTCCGGCTCGGTGCTGGTGACCGAGCGGGACGCGGGCACGCACGGCATCGGGGGCGGCGCCAACGCGTGCGTCAACGGCTACTTCGAGACCTACCTGTTGGAGGGCCGGGTTCCCGGGCGGCGCGCGTCGTGTGCGCCGCACCAGGAGCCCAAGCCGGACACTCCGGCCGGCCGCGCCAAGCGCCCTGCGAAGCTGCCGCGTTAGGCCAGCCCCGCCACCAGGTCCCCGATGTCCTTACGGCGGCCCGTGAAGAACGGGATCTCCTCGCGGACGTGCATGCGGGCCTCGGAGCCGCGGAGGTGACGCATGAGGTCGACGATGCGGTACAGCTCGTCGGCCTCGAAGGCCAGGACCCACTCGTAGTCGCCGAGGGAGAACGAGGCGACCGTGTTGGCGCGCACGTCGGGGTAGCCGCGGGCCATCTTGCCGTGGTCGGCGAGCATGCGGCGGCGGTCCTCGTCGGGCAGCAGGTACCAGTCGTAGGAGCGCACGAACGGGTAGACGCTCACGTAGTTGCGGGGCGTCTCGTCGGCGAGGAACGCCGGGATGTGCGAGCGGTTGAACTCGGCCGGGCGGTGCAGCGCCATGTTGGACCACACGGGCTCGAGCGCGCGGCCCAGCCTCGTGCGGCGGAAGAGGTTGTACGCCTCCTGGAGCTGGTCGCTGGTCTCGGCGTGCCACCAGATCATGAGGTCGGCGTCGGCGCGCAGGCCGGAGAGGTCGTAGGTGCCGCGGATCGTCACGTCCTTGGCGGCGAGCTGGTCGAACAGCTCCTGGACCTCGTCGGCGTAACCCGCGCGGTCCTCGGGCAGCACGTCCTTCAGCTTGAAGACGGACCACAGCGTGTAGCGGATGACCTCGTTGAGGTCCTTGGCCAGCTTGCCCTTATTCGGGATCCTGCCGGCCTCGGTGGTGGGGGCGTCGTCACTCATAATCCCTATTCTCCCGCTCCGCCGTGGAGGCTCTGCACCGGGTTGGCCGTCAGCTCCCGGATTCCGCTCAGGTCGCCGTCCAGCTGGTCGGCGGCCGCGTAGGCGCTCGCGATGCACGCCGGGACGCCGACGCCGTCGTACGGGGCGCCGCACACCGCGAGTCCGGGCAGCTTGGCGACGTGCTCGCGGATGCGGGCCACGCGCGCGTGATGCCCGACCGGGTACTGCGGCAGGCCGTCGGTCCAGCGGGTGACCCGGGTCTCGAGGGGCACGGCGTCCAGGCCGGCCGCCTCGCGCAGGTCGTGCCGGGAGACCTCCACCAGGCCGGCGTCGTCCCGCTGGAGGATCTCCGTCTCGCCGTACCGCCCCACGGACGTGCGCAGCACGAGGACGTCCGGGTCCTCCTCGGCGATCCAGCCCCACTTCTGCGAGGCGAACGTGGACGCCTTGACGGTGCGGCCGTCGACGGGGGGCACGAGGAAGCCGCTGCCCTCGGGAAGGGTGACGTCCGCGCGGCGGTAGGCGAGGGTGACCAGGGCCATCGAGGCGTACTCGATCGCGCGCAGTTCGGCGGCGGCCTCCGGGGACTCGGCGCGCAGCAGCCGGGCGGCGACCGGGGCCGGTACGGCGACGATCACCGCGTCGGCGCGCAGCACGCGCTCTGCGGCGACCACCCGCCAGCCGCCGTCGGCCTCCCGCCGCAGCTCGCTCACGGAGGCGCCGGTGAGGATCTCGCCACCGCGCGCGCGAACGGACTCGGCGACGGCGAGCGGCAGTGTGCCCACACCGCCCTCGATGCCCATGAACACCGGGCCCGCCTGCTGGTTCGCCGCCGCCTTCGCCTGGATCTCGCGGACCGCCTCCGTGAGGGACGCGTGCGTGCGGGCGGCCTGGAAGAGCTGGGGGACGGCCGAACGCATCGAGATGCGGTACGCGTCGCCCGCGTAGACCCCACCGAGCAGGGGCTCGACCAGACGGTCGACGACCTCGCGGCCGAGCCGGGCCGCCGCGTACTCCCCCACGGCCACGTCGTCCCCCACCTCGGTGCGCGGCAGGTCGGCGTCTCGCTCGATGCGGGCGAGGCCCTCGTCGGACAGGACGCCGGAGAGGGCGGCGGCGGTGCCGGGCACACCCATCACATGGCCCTTGGGCATGGGCCGCAGGGCGCCCCGGGTCCAGAGGGAGGCAGTGGCGGTGGCGGGCGGCTGAAGGCGCCCGTCGAGTCCCACCTCGCGCGCGAGGGTCACCGCCTCGGGTCGGCGGGCGAGCAGCGACTCGGCGCCGAGGTCGACCCGCACGCCCGCGATCTCGCCGGGCAGCAGCTTGCCGCCGACCCGGTCCGTGGCCTCCAGCACGGTCACGCGCGCGCCGCGCCCGAGCAGCCGGTGGGCGGCGGCCAGCCCCGCGATCCCGGCTCCGACGACCACGACATGCCCCGTACGCGTACCCGTTGCGCTCATGCCCCCACTCTCTCAGACCCCACTGACACTCCGGCCGCGGCCCGGTGATCGCGACGAGTCCGGACCGTGACCGCATCGGGACCGGGCTCCCCCAACGTTCCCGGCCGCCCCGGCGTCGAAGGAGCGTCCCAGATCACCGGCCCCGGGGGTACCGCCCATGCGCACACCACGATCCGCACGACGCTCCGTCCGGCCGCTCGCCGGTCTCCTGCTCGCCGCCTCCCTCGCGCTCGCCGGATGCGGCGGCGCGGCCGACTCCGGCGGCGCCTCCTCGAAGTCCGCCGCGGACACCGGGGCCCGGCAGCAGGGCGCGGGCGGTGGCGCGGCGGGCGCCGCCAGGTCCCCCCGGCAGGCGCCCAGGCTCACCCAGAACGCGATCATCCGCACCGCCTCCCTGACCGTCGAGGTCAAGGACGCCGGCAAGGCCCTGGCCGAGGCCCGTACGACCGCCGAGAGCGCGGGCGGCTACGTCGGCCAGGAGAGCACCAGCCGCGAAGCCGACGGGCACGAGCGGACCCAGGTCGTGCTGCGCGTGCCGAGCGCGACGTACGACGAGGTGCTCACCGCTCTCCAGGGCACCGGCAGGCTCGTCGAGCGCACCGCGAAGGCGGAGGACGTCACCGACCAGGTCGTGGACGTCGACAGCCGCGTCAGGTCGCAGCGGGCCAGCGTGGACCGGATCCGCGCGCTGATGGGCCGGGCGGACAAGCTGAGCGATGTCGTCTCCCTGGAAGGCGAGTTGAGCAGTCGCGAGGCCGACCTGGAGGCCCTGCTGGCGCAGCAGGCGTCCCTGAAGGACCGCACGAGCCTCGCGACCATCACCCTGTCGCTGTCCGAGAAGCCCGTGCGCAAGGCCGCCGGGGGCGACTCGCCGGGCGTCGTGGACGCGCTCGCGGGCGGCTGGCACGTGTTCGTCACGATGCTGCGCTGGATCGTCCTCGCGCTCGGCGCCGCCCTGCCGTTCGCGGCCTTCGCGGCCCTGCCGGCGCTGGTGTGGCTGCGGGTCGTACGGCCCCGGCTGCCGCGCCGCCCGGAGCCGGCGCCTGCGATGACCGCGCTGGGCCCGCTGCCGCACGCGCGCGCGGTGCCGGACCCGGACGCGCCCGAGCCCGACCGGGACTGACATGCCATGGCCCCGTAGCGTGTTCCCATGACCATGAGCGGTGGGCGGGGCGGTACGGGCGGCGGGACGGAGCGGCTGGTCGTCATCGGCGGTGACGCCGCGGGCATGTCGGCGGCGTCGCAGGCACGCCGGCTGAAGGGGCCCCGCGAGCTGGAGATCGTGGCCTTCGAACGCGGCCACTTCACCTCCTTCTCGGCGTGCGGCATCCCGTACTGGGTGGGCGGCGACGTCCCCGAGCGGGACGAGCTGATCGCCCGCACGCCCGAGGAGCACCGCGCGCGGGACATCGACCTGCGGCTGCGGACGGAGGTCACGCAGATCGATGTGGCCGGACAGCGGGTACGCGCGCGTGACGTCGATTCCGGGGACGAGTCCTGGACGTCGTACGACAAACTCGTGATCGCCACCGGCGCCCGTCCCGTCCGGCCGGACATGCCGGGCGCGGACGCCCCGGGCGTGCACGGCGTGCAGACCCTGGACGACGGTCAGGCCCTGCTGGAAACGCTGGCACGCGCGCGTGGCCGTAGGGCCGTGGTCGTCGGCGCGGGCTACATCGGCGTCGAGATGGCCGAGGCGCTGATCAACCGCGGTTTCGAGGTGACGGTCGTCAACCGCGGCAAGGAGCCCATGTCGACGCTCGATCCGGACATGGGCCGGCTGGTGCACCGGGCCATGGAGGGCCTCGGCATCACCATGGTGAACGACGCCGAGGTCACCAAGATCCTCACCGGCGCGGACGGCCGGGCCCGCGCGGTCGCCACGCAGGACGCCGAGTACCCGGCGGACGTGGTGGTCCTCGGTATCGGCGTCCGCCCGGAAACCGCGCTCGCCGAGGCCGCGGGCCTGCCCCTCGGCACCCGCGGCGGCCTGCTCACCGACCTCGCGATGCGGGTGCGCGGCCACGAGAACATCTGGTCGGGCGGCGACTGCGTGGAGGTGCTGAACCTGGTCTCGGGCCAGGAGCAGTACGTCCCGCTCGGCACCCACGCCAACAAGCACGGCCAGGTCATCGGCAGCAACGCCGCCGGCGGTTACGCCACGTTCCCGGGCGTGGTCGGCACGGCGGTGAGCAAGGTCTGCGACCTGGAGATCGCCCGCACCGGCCTGCGCGAGAAGGACGCGCACCGGGTCGGCCTGCGGTTCGAGACGGTCACCATCGAGTCCACCAGCCGCGCCGGCTACTACCCGGGCGCCTCCCCCATGACGGTCAAGATGCTCGCCGAACGCCGCACAGGCCGCCTGCTCGGCGTGCAGATCGTCGGCAGGGAGGGCGCGGCCAAGCGGGTGGACATCGCCGCGGTGGCCCTGACCACACAGATGACGGTGGAGCAGATGACGGCCCTGGACCTGGGCTACGCCCCGCCGTTCTCACCGGTGTGGGACCCGGTCCTGGTGGCGGCGAGAAAGGCGACGGCGAAGGTGCGGGTCTCCTAGGCGGTTCCGCTGATGCGTGGCAGAGCGGACACGGCTGCCGGCGGCTGCTCTCCGGCGGGTTTCGCATGAGACGCCGTCGGCCGGGTGGACCGCAGCCGGTAGCTCACCGCCTCGTCCAGCGTCACCGGCCGCCCCATCTGCGAGGCGAGCCGCCCCGCTTCCTGACCGAGCCGCGCGACGTCCTCCCAGGGAAGCCGTACGACCAGGGACATCTCCGCCTCACCGTCGGGCAGAGCATGCATCGGAGGAGTGATTCGTTCGCTCATCGCCTGTCCTCACATCGGTTGAGAACAGATACGCACACCCGCCCGCCGGCGTTCACCGGTTCGCCCGCCGCATCCCGGGCAGTACTCCTGTGTGGTCATCCCCGTCCATGACGTGAACCCGGTGCGCCGCACCCCCTGGGTGACGTACGCGCTGATCGCCGCCAACGTCCTCGTGTTCGTCACCACGCCCGGAATAGCCGGTTCGGTGGCCGGCGGCGGTGATCTGGCGCGGCTGTGCCATCTCCAGGCGTTCATGGACCACTACGCGGCGGTGCCCAGGGAGCTGATCCACCATCAGCTGCCGCGGCTGGTGCCGACCGGCCAGGCGGGTGTCGGCCCGCACGGCCCGGGCTGTGTCGTGGCACCGCCGTCCTACGACAAGTCGCCGCCCCTGTCGGTGTTCACGGCGATGTTCCTGCACGGCAGCTGGCTGCACCTGCTGGGCAACATGCTCTTCCTGCTGATCTTCGGCAACAACGTCGAGGACCGGATGGGCCACGTCCGGTACTTCCTCTTCTACGTCGTCTGCGGCTACGCGGCCGGGTACGGCTTCGCGCTGCTCAACGCCTCATCGTCCGACCCGCTGATCGGCGCGTCCGGTGCGATCGCCGGGGTGCTCGGCGCCTACATCGTGCTGTGGCCGAGGGCGCGGGTCTGGGTCCTCGTGCCGTTCCTGGTCTTCCTGCCGCTCCGGCTGCCGGCCTGGCTGGTGCTGGGCTTCTGGTTCGGGCTCCAGGCGGTGTACTCCTCCGGGCACGGCGTGTCCGGGGCGGGCACGGTGGCGTACGCGGCGCATGTGGTCGGCTTCGTGGCGGGCATGCTGCTGGCCTGGCCGCTCAAGCCAGGCACCCCGCCCCCGCCGGAGCCGCGCGGCCTGCTGTTCGGCAGACGGGCGCGGCCCCGTTACACGTGGTGAGTCAGCGCGCGGTGGCGGTGTGGACGTACTCCACGAGCCGGGTCAGCGCGTCCGGGTCGGTGTTCGGCATGACGCCGTGGCCGAGGTTGAAGACGTGGCCCTCCAGACCGGCGGCCGCGTCCAGCACCTCGCGGGCCTTGGCCTCGACGGTGTTCTTGTCGGTGAACAGGACCGTCGGGTCGAGGTTGCCCTGGAGTGCCTTGCCGGGGCCGACGCGGCGGGCGGCCTCGTCCAGCGGGACGCGCCAGTCGACGCCGACGACGTCCGCGCCGGCCTCACCCATGAGCTTCAGCAGCTCACCGGTGCCGACACCGAAGTGGAGGCGCGGGACGCCGTACCCGGCGACGGCGTCGAAGACCTTCGCCGAGGCGTGCATGACGGAGTGCCGGTAGTCGGCGGGGGACAGCGCGCCGGCCCAGGAGTCGAAGAGCTGGACCGCGCTCGCGCCGGCCTCGATCTGGACCTTGAGGAAGGCGGCCGTGATGTCGGCGAGCCGGTCGAGCAGGTCGGCCCACAGCTCGGGGTCGCCGTACATCATCGCCTTGGCGTTCTCGTACGTGCGAGAGGGGCCGCCCTCGACGAGGTAGCTCGCGAGGGTGAAAGGCGCGCCCGCGAAGCCGATCAGCGGGGTGGCGCCGAGCTCGCGGGTGAGCATGCCGATGGCCTCGGTGACGTAGGAGACGTCCTCGGGGGTGAGGTCGCGCAGCCGGGCGAGGTCGGCGCGGGTGCGGATCGGCTGCTCGACGACCGGGCCGACTCCCGGCTTGATGTCGAGGTCGAGGCCGATGGCCTTGAGCGGGACGACGATGTCGCTGTAGTAGATCGCCGCGTCCACGTTGTGGCGCCGTACCGGCTGGAGCGTGATCTCGGTGACCAGCTCGGGCCGCGTGCAGGACTCGAGCATCGGAACGCCCTCGCGCACCTTGTGGTACTCCGGCAGCGAGCGGCCGGCCTGACGCATGAACCACACGGGGGTGTGGGAGACGGCTTCGCGCCGGCACGCCCTGAGGAAAGCGCTGTCGTACGTCGCGGTCGGCTGCTGGCCCGAGGGGCTTCCGTTGGCACTCACGACGGCAAGTCTCGCACGGCCGTGAACGGAGAAGTGCCGCAGCCCTCAGGGGGTGTCATGCTCTCGCAAGCGCTCCGTTCCCCTTACTCTTCCCCGCATGGCTGCGGCTCACGGACGAATGTCGGACAGCGCTGGCGGAATGGACGATGTGAAGGACACCGAGGAGGCGGACCGGCACTCCAGTACGTCCGGTCCGCCGGAGTTCCGGGCCGCGGTCGACGCCCTGCGCGGCACCCGGCTGCGGCCGCAGGTCGAGGTGGAGCCGACGCGTGCGCCGCAGCGGCTCGCGCCGTACGCGTACGCGCTGGAGGCCGTGGTGGTCGACGGCGAGCAGGAGCTGGCCGACGGGCGGCTGGTGCTGCTGCACGACCCGGCGGGGCACGAGGCCTGGCAGGGGACGTTCCGGCTGGTGACGCTGGTGCGCGCGGAGCTGGAGCCGGAGATGGCGGCCGATCCGCTGCTGCCCGAGGTGTGCTGGTCGTGGCTGACCGGGGCGCTGCAGGCGCGCGGGCTCGGCTACGGCGAGCCGAGCGGCACGATCACACGCGCGAGTTCGCACTACTTCGGCGGGCTGGCCGAGCGCCCGGCCGCCTCGCAGATCGAGATCCGGGCCTCCTGGACGCCCCGCGAGGGCCTCGGCGGGGTCCCGGACACGGCCTCCCACCTGGCCTCCTGGTGCGATCTGCTGGCCCAGGTCGCGGGTCTGCCGCCGGCCGGTCCGGGGGACGCCTCGGTGGTGACGCTGCCGCAGCGCAGAGGGCCGCAGTCGCGGTGAGCTGATCACACGATCCCGCCGGTTCTCCGGGGGTGTCCCCCTCATGGCCGCCACATTGACCATCTCTTTGTCGATACGGCCACTTTCGAACCTCGAATGACACCCGCTTGAACCGACTCGATCTTCGGATGATCGATCGCGTGTCCGAATTGCACGGATTGTTACTCACTAGATCGTGATCATTCCCTAAAGGCGGACGAGTTTGCTGCCGAAGACGACTGTGACCTTGAAAGCACCGTTCGTCCCGGCTTCTTCCCCACAAGCCGGCCCCGTCCCCCCACCCCAGGAGGCCTGGTGTCCGTTCTCCTCGAGCAGCCCGCAAGCCTGGTCGCCTACCGCCCGAACAAGCCGACCGCCATGGTGGTCGTGGCCGATCCACGCGTCCGCTCCACCGTCACCCGCCATCTGTGGGCGCTCGGCGTGCGCGATGTCATCGAGGCCTCGTCCATCGCGGAGGCTCGTCCCCGCATCGGCAACCCCCGCGACATCTGCGTCGCCGACGTCCATCTGCCCGACGGCTCCGGCCTGACCCTGCTCTCCGAGACCCGCGCGGCGGGCTGGCCCAACGGGCTGGCGCTCTCCGCCGCCGACGACATCGGCGCGGTCCGCAACGCGCTCGCCGGCGGGGTCAAGGGCTACGTCGTCACCGGCACCCGTACCAACATCGGACTGCCCACCCGGCCCGGCGCCACTCCCCTCGGCGCCGCCCGGATGCACCGCCGCCCCCCGGGTGCCCCGAGCCACCCGGGCGGCTACCGTGAGCTGTCCGGCCGCGAGGTCGAGGTGCTGCGGCTGGTCGCGGAGGGCCAGTCCAACAAGGCGATCGGCGTCTCGATGGGCCTGTCCGCCCTGACCGTCAAGAGCCACCTCGCCCGTATCGCCCGCAAGCTGGGCACCGGTGACCGGGCCGGCATGGTGGCCGTGGCGCTGCGCACCGGAATCATCCACTGAGCCGTTCGGAGCAGCGCACGCCTCACCCACGCGACGTGCGTGTGTCCCCGAGCTGACCGGTTTACGACCCTCCGG
This sequence comes from Streptomyces sp. NPDC020192, assembly GCF_044388685.1. NCBI lineage: Bacteria > Bacillati > Actinomycetota > Actinomycetes > Kitasatosporales > Streptomycetaceae > Streptomyces > Streptomyces sp. NPDC020192. The sequence goes on from NZ_JBIRXG010000027.1 coordinate 102,897, forward strand.
CGCCCGTCGACGGAACGTTCCGTCGACCGGGGGCCCCGGGGACACGCGAACCACGGCCGGGTGGCGCCGCCCCCCCCCCACCCCGCCCACCGCCCCCCCCCCCCCCC